>JAUNQH010000038.1 GCA_030536295.1 Clostridia bacterium
ACGAGTGGAAAGTATAGCCGTTTCCGTTCTGCGCGTTATAATTCTGCTGCTGCCTGCCCATCTGCCCCAGCGGATCATAGCCCTGCTGCGCCTGGTAGGGCGTCTGGGCATTGTTCTGCATCTGCGCGGGATTCTGCGGGTTCTGCGCGTAATACTGTCCGCCCGGATACGGCATCTGACCCTGTACCGGCTGCTGATACGCGTTCTGCGTGTATGGCATCTGCTGATAGTTCTGCGGCTGGTAATTCTGCGGCTGACCGCCCTGCGCGTACATCTGCTGCTCATACATCTGCCGGTTCGGCGCCGGCTGCGCGTACGGCTGTCCGTAGCCCGCGCTGTAGGGCGTCTGCGGGATATAGGACCCTGTCTGCCCGTTCGGCATCGCGTTCTGCATCGTGCCCTGCTGCATATACGGATAGGGCACTGCGCCGGCCGCGGGCTGACCGTTCATGTTCTGCCTGCCTGTCTGGTTCCGCGTGTCCAGACCGTTCTGCACTGTCTGAGGTGTATTGTAGGTATTCCCGGGATCATACGGATAGGACGCCTGCGGCGGACGGTATCCTGTTTCCGGACCGTATTGATTGTTCATCCGTTTTCTGTCCTTTCGGCGGTCATAAAGGGGAGCTGCCCCTGAGCATTTCCTGAGGAACGGTAAAACCGTTCATTATAGTATACCAATTTTCGTTCCTCTTGTAAACTGTACCGTGCGGGAAATGAAAAACACGTGTGATCCGCGCGCGTGCCGTCTTGCACGCCGTCTTCACTTGACTTTTCACGCGTTTCGTAGCATGATGTTCACGAACGGAGGGATGCCTTTATGAAAAAACTGACTGTCTTCGGATGCGCGGCATGGATCCTCGGCCTGCTCGCGTTCATTACCGGGCTGAATTTCCCGGCCGGCACCGCGCATACCGTGCTGATCACAGCCGGCAGTTTCGTCTTTCTCTGCGGTCTGTTCTGCATGGGGATCGTCTGGCTCCGGAAAAAGCGGAATGACTGACGGTACGCGCCTCGATTGACACTGTTCGGCGTAAGTGATAATATTTGAAGAAGGAGTTTTCGGGGAGGAAGAAGCATGAATCGCGTTATGGACAGGATCCGCGACAACAAAGCCTCGCTGCTGGTCGGCTTTTTCCGTATCCTGCTGTACCTTTTTCTGCTGATCGCCTTCTTCTTCTTCATGTCGATCAACAATCCGTTCCTGCTGCACATCAACCGCACCATGGCCACAACGCTGCTCATCTACATCGTCCTGTCGGTCATGACGCACGCGATCTACGGCGGATATGATGTCGGCCGCAGGAAATCAAAGCCGGTCATCTCATCCATGATCGGCGCGGCCGTGCTGACGGATGCCGTTACCTTCGTGCAGGTGCATATCATGAACATGCATGATGAAGGCACATGGTTCTCCACGATCCTGCCCGACCTGCTGTGGCTCACCGCCTGCATCGCCGTGCAGTCGCTGATGATCATCCTGATGGTGCGCCTCGGCAACACGCTGTATTTTCACTTTACGCCGCCGCGGAAATGCCTGCTCATCCTCGGCAGTCCTTCCGCGCATGACGCGCTTCACAGCAAGATCGGCCGTTATAAGCTTCAGTGGAAGATCACGGATACGGTGCTCTACAACGTGCCGGACCTTGAGGAGCAGATCCGGAACGCGGATGTTGTTTTTCTGGACAGGCTGCCCGCGACGGCCGAGCCTGTGATCCTCAACCTCTGCTACCGTTACGGGCGCGATGTGCTGTGTCTGGCTCAGCTGAGCGATATCATGCTGTCCAACGCCCGCACGGCCATCGTCGATGACGCGCTGTTCCTTGAAATGGACCATTCCAGGGCAACGTTCAACCAGCGTCTTCTCAAGCGGTCGGGCGATATCATCCTGTCCGGTCTCGCCATTGTGATCACCCTGCCGCTGATGCTGCTCATCGCGGCGGCCATTCTGACGGAAGACGGTCATAATCCCATATTCACGCAGGAAAGGCTCACGCTGGACGGCCGCGCCTTCCGCATCCGCAAATTCCGCACCATGACGCCGGACGCGTCCGTCGCGCCCGTGCAGTCCTCCATCACGACGGATGACCCGCGGATCACAAAAGTCGGCAAGCTTCTCCGCCACTGGCGGCTGGACGAACTGCCGCAGTTTTTCAATATCTTCATCGGTGAGATGTCTCTGGTCGGCCCGCGGCCGGAGATGCTTTCCAATATCCGGCAATACAAAGAGGAATTGCCCGATTTCGTCTATCGTGAGCGCATGAAAGCCGGGCTTACCGGCTACGCGCAGATCGAGGGGCGCTACAATACCACGCCGGACGATAAGCTGATGATGGACCTTCAGTACATCGAGAGCTTCTCCGTCTGGCTTGACATCAAGCTGATCCTGCGCACATTCACCGTTTTCACGAAGAAGGACTCCACCCAGGGCTTCTCCGGCAGACAGCGGTAAACGTTACAGCGCTGACAGGCCGGCCGCGCGGAAGCGCGGTCCGCGATATGATCCATCACGTTTACGGAGGGATATGCCATGAATATTCTGCTTACCGGCGGTGCCGGTTTCATCGGATCTCACACCTGCGTTGAGCTCATCAAAGCCGGTCATAAGCCGGTCATTGCCGATAACTACAGCAACAGCTGCCCGGAAGCCGTCCGCCGCGTTGAAAAGATCACCGGCACGACGGTGCCCGTTTATGAAGCGGACATCTGCGACCGTGATGCAATGGAACGGATCTTTTCGGAAAACAGCTTTGACGCCGTGATCCATTTTGCCGGTCTGAAGGCGGTCGGTGAAAGCGTCGCAAAGCCGCTCGAATATTACCGCAACAATCTGGACTCCACGCTCACCCTCTGCGAGGTCATGCGTGCCCACGGGGTCAAACGCCTTGTTTTCTCTTCCTCCGCAACGGTCTACGGCCTTCAGCCGGAATGCCCGTACAGGGAGGATATGGTCTCGACCGGCTGCTCAAACCCGTACGGCTGGACCAAATATATGATCGAGCGCATTCTGGAAGGCGTGTGCACGGCGGATCCGGAATGGAGCGTTGTGCTGCTGCGTTATTTCAATCCCGTCGGCGCGCATGAGTCCGGAATGATCGGCGAGAACCCGAACGGCATTCCGAACAACCTCATGCCCTATGTGGCCAAGGTCGCCGTCGGCGAACTGAAAAAGCTCTATGTCTTCGGCAATGACTATCCCACGCCGGACGGCACCGGCGTCCGCGACTATATCCATATCTCGGATCTGGCGCGGGGGCATCTGGCCGCCTGCGACTACGCCGCCGCGCACACCGGCTGTGAGATCGTCAACCTCGGCACCGGCAGGGGCGTCTCCGTGCTGGAGCTTGTACACACTTTTGAAAAGGTCAACGGCATCACGATCCCCTATGAGATCTCCGCGCGCCGTCCCGGTGATCTTGCCGAAAACTACGCCGATCCGCAAAAGGCGCTGAAGCTCTTCGGCTGGAAAGCCGAGAAAACGCTGGAGGATATGTGCCGCGACACCTGGCATTTCCAGAAGAACAACCCCCGCGGCTATGAAGGCTAAGGAGGCACCGTTTTGAGATCCTTTCTGCTGACTGTCGGTTCCTTCGGAAGCCGGCTTCTGTCCACGATCATGAGCGTGACCGTCTCCGGTGCCGCCGCTTCCTTTCCGGAAGCGGTGGTTCTGCATATCGGTGATGAACCGCTGCCGGAAAGCACGCTTGCTTTACGCGATGATCTGGACCGCGTCCGCGATCAGTTCGGCGAGGCATGTCCCGCGCCTTATTTCGCGACCCGTTTTTCGATCAGCTCATGGCAGACGGAACTGCCCAACCGGCAGGAGCTTACCTCCTCCGATCCGCAGAGCGATCTGCTGCTGACGGCGCTGCGCGGGCGCGGGCGCGACAGCGAATTCGGCTATGACGCCGGCACGACCGGTCTGGCGATGGCCGCCATGCTGAGCGATACCGATCATCTTCCGGATCCTTTTCAGTCATTTTTTGCCGGCATCCGCACGGCGCTTGACGCGGGAGAACGCGTCCGGATCGCGATCGCGTGCGATCTGGCCGTTCCGTCCGACGCGGGGCTGGCTTCGGCTGCCGCCGTTGCCCTGCGCGGTCTTTTTCCGCGGGAGGGGCTGACCATGGCGTTCGCCCTCGCCTTTGAGGACGGGAACGCGATCCGCGACGGGCATAATGATGTTCCGCGGGATATTCTGAAGGACTGGATCGCGCGCCGCCTGATCCGCGTCGCGGATGACCGGCCGACGCGCGGCGCGGATGCCGCGTATCTCGTATCGCTGCCCGCGGGTCTGATCTCCGGCGGGGATTCGTTCGGCCTGAGCCGTTTTGAGCTTTCCCGCGCCGTATGCCGTTTCTTCGGGCGTGAACGCGAACCGTCAGCGGGTCTGCATCTCTGTTTCATACCGGCTGTCTATACATGGAAGGCGCTCGGTTCGCACGGTACGGACGCGGCGGTCTTCCTCGGCTCCGCCGTCTGGGTTCTTTCGGACCTTCTGCCGTCGATGCAGGATAATGTCAACCGCCCCGCGATCCTCCGTTCGATCGCGCCGGTATCCCGGGGCGCGCTGTTCCGCCGTCTTCTGCGTTCCGTGCATGATGACAGTCTGACGGATACCGCGCCGCTGACCCGTGTGCTGACCGCTGTGCTCAGCAGCTGGTATACGCTGATCTGCGGCATGCCGGATCTGCTGCGCGACGCTGAAACGACGACCGGCAGCTGGAACACCGCGGTCGCGCTCTGCGGCAAAGCCGTCACGCTCGGCGCCTCATACGATGTTCTGAAGACCAAGGCCGAAGTCACGGGGCTTGACAAGGTCGAACCGGTCCACCGTGTTTCCATGGCGGACACGGAGGAGGAGGCCGAGCGCCGCAGGATCGCGGAAGCCGGCAATGAGCTTGACAAGGTCCTCGCGGAACGGAAGACCGTATTTGATAAGACCGGAGCGGTCATCGCGCGCCTCGCGCTGGAAGACTGTCTCCGCAAGTGCGAAAAAGCGCTGTCCGCCGCGCATGAAAAGCTTTCACGCGCGGCCGGCGATACGGCGGACGGAAAATATGAATACTGGCGTCTTGAGGAACGCGTTGTCAGGCTGAAGGCGGCTGTAGCCCGCTGCCGCAGGGATCTCACGCAGTTCTGCGTCTTCCCGCAGCTTTCCGCGCTTCCTTCACCGCGCGTTTCCGTAAAGGAGCCGTTTTCCGGTCAGCTTCTTGCATCCGAAGCGGTCTCCGCGCTCGGCGCGCTCGCGGAGCATCCGGGAGATCCGGACAGTTTGCGCGCCCTTCGCGACGGGCTGCCCGGGCTCATTTGCGGCAGGACCGGTTCCGACGGCAAAACGCTGCTGAAAAATCTGCTGAACACATGTGTTGAGACCGGCCGGCCCGCCGCCGACCTGATGAACGGGATCATCAAAGTGATCCGTGAGGATCTCAAACTCGCGCCTTTCGCGGAAACGCTCTCCCTGCCCGATATCGCGCTGGTGCCGGACCTGACGCCGGGCGAGACATACCCGCTTGTTACAGCGTTCCCGAATCGTATGATCACAGGCAGCCCCGTTGACGATACCGCGAACATCCGCGGCACGCTCGCCATGCTGCTTCTCCGCCAGTACCGCAGAACGGGCTGGGCGGACGCGGCGCTGTCGATCGTCGCCATACGCCCGGATCAGTCCGCGCTGAACAGGATATGGCTGGATTCCGTTGACGCGAAGCGCGGCTGGATCGTCTCGCTGACGGACGGAACCGTGCGCTGGCCCTTTGCCGTTGTTTTGCCCGGCCGCCGGCTGATCCCGGCGAAGCTGTCGGCACGCCACGCCGCGGTGATCCCTTCCTGGGTCACGTGGTATGATCCGGCCCTGCTCACATTCCGCGATCCCTGCCATCATCTGTGCGAGCAGGACCGTCTGCTGCTGACGCAGCAGCTGACACGGCTCAGAACACTTCTGACGGATCCCGCCGCGAAGCCTCTGGCCGATCTTCTCCATCAGTTCCACCGTGATATCACGGTCGCGGGAAAACAGGACGCGGAAAAAAGCGATCCGCTGCTGCGGCTGAGGCTTACGGCCGCGTTCGGTCTGCTTCCGCTGAACGCCTATTCCGATCTGACCCGGACCGTAAACGCATATGACCGCGCGCTCGCGGAGGACAGGCTGTGCGCGTGTCTGACGGACAAAACGTCCGTTGAGCCTCCGGCTTTCACATTTGAGGATGAGATCATCTATTCGCGCGGCGAGCGTCCGTTTGCGCGCGAAAGCCGGATCCATCTGCTTGAAAGCACAAATCACCATGACGAAAAAGAGATCCTTGAATCCCTGAAAAATGACTGTGAACGGCTTTTTGACGCGTCCGACGACTACCGTGACACCCTTCAGCGCGAGCTGACGGCCCTGCTGGCGCGTTATCCGGACGCGCGCGAAAATGACCGTGAGGCCGCGTCCCGCCTGCTGTCCGGAGCCGCGGAGCCGCTTCCCGGCGAGACCGCCGAACTGACCGCGCCGTGGGATCCCGGCGATCCGGCGATCCTGACGATCCTCAATGAGTGCGTGGGAGACAAGACCTCCGCCGTTCTCCTCTCTCCCTTCACCGAAAAGCTGGTCGTGATCCCCCGGCAGGGAGGGCAGGTCATCGGCGACCGCCTGCTGTCGGCAATGTGCCGGCTGTCAGCCGTGCAGGGTGAAAATCCTGATACGCTCATCCCGGACGATGCCGTGCTTCCCCCGATCCTGCCCAACACGATGGATCAGCTGTGCAGGCTCGGTCTTCTGCGGGAGGGCGCGCTGTCCTTTGCCCGCACGGCGGAAGGCATCCGCGCCTGCCTGACCGTATTCGGCCGCTTTGAACTGCGCCTGTACCGCACCTACGGCGAGGATGAGCAGCTGCTGATGTACGCGAAGGACATCCCCACCATCGCGGTGTGGCCGGCCGTACCTTTCGCGGCGGAGGACTGGCACGCGTATTTCGTTTACGCGAAGCTGCCGGAAGGGTATGATATCTCCTCGCCGGGCACGGTCCATACCGTCACGGATGACCGCCACATCCTGCGTTCCGCGCAGTTCCCGAAGTATCTCTGCCTGTCACACGGCGGCGCGGTCGCCGCGTCGCTGCCGGATCTTCTTCCGGACCCCGTTCTTCCTTCCGCGGGCAATATTACGGCGTGCGTTGACTTCGGCACTTCCGCTTCCGCCGTTGTGCTCTCCGGGCCGGAAGGCACGGGACCGCTCACCGGCAGCACGCTGGTGCGCACGGTGCTGCATCACCCGTCCGCGTCGGCGGATCTGCTCCGGCGGGAATTCATCCCGCAGCTGCCGTTTTCCGCGCTGCTGCCTTCCACCGTATGCATTTTCCGCAATGAAGCAAACGCGCTGCCTGTTCCCTTCACGGACGGGATCATTCTCATGCCGTCCGGCATGGAGGACCTGGCCGCGATGAATGACCTGCATGTCTATACTTCCCTCACCTGGGATGCCGACAAGAGCAGGGCATCTTCACTGTACCTTCACCAGCTGATGCTGATGACCGCGCTGCAGGCGCGCATGCGCGGCGCGTCGACGCTCACATGGCGCTTTTCCGTTCCGGATGCCATGACGGATGCCGCGCGCGCCGGGCTGTGCAGGCGGATCACGCAGCTCGCGCAGACCGTTTCCGAAGAAAGCGGTCTGCCCTGTACATCCTTCCTGCCGCAGGTCGCTTTTCTCTCCGGCAGTGACGCGCTTGGCGCGTACTTCCGGTTCTGCGCGCCGGAGGAAGTGCGCGGCACGTTCCTCACGATGGATATCGGTTCTGATACGGCGGACTTTTCCTTCTTCCTCCGCGGTTCCGACAATGCCGCCGTCTCCGTTCATCTCCCGCTGGGCGTACATTATATGCTTCTGCCTTTCCTGCTCGGCGAGCCCCTGATCCCCGAAACGGATCTGCGGAACGGTTCTCCCGCGCTGCATAACGCGCTCCGCACGCTGAAGCGGAGCGTGACGGACGCGAGAACGGATCCGTCCGGTTTCCGCTGTGCCCGTCTGGCGCTGGATACCTTTATCGCGGATCACGGAAATGAAGCCGCCGGCATCATGTTCAATTCGATCTGCGCGGGCGTGCCCACCTGCTGCGGTGCCCTGCTTCTGCTGTATCTTTCATTCCTGTTCACCATATCCGGCCTGATCACAAAGCAGATCGCCGATGATCCCCGCGTGAACGATCTCATGCCGAACAGCATGCCGGTCTGCCTTGCCGGGCGCGGCGGAAAGCTCTTTGATCTCATACCCGACAGCGAACGCGCGGCGCTCTGGCGTTTCCAGTCCCTTGTGAGAAATGACCGTGTGAACGCGCCCTTCCTGCTGCGTTCCGCGGAACCGAAGCTGGAGCTTGCCGTCGGTCTTTCCACGATCACCGCGCCTTCCGCCCTGGTTCCGTCCGGACCGAAGATGAACGGTTTCCTTCCGGTCGACCCGGCTGCGCTGCTCATCAATTTCCTGATCCTGTTCCGGCGGGAGTTCCCGGCAGAAGCGCAGCTTCTTTTCCCGGGCTGGTTCGTGGATGATCCGCGCGCGCCCCTCACCGCCCCCGCGGAGAACGCCGTACGCTCCGCGGTCGCCGGCGCTTTCGGAAACGGCAATGATGTATATGATTGTTTGGCGGACAGCTTTGCCACGCTCGCCGAACAGATCGACCTGCACAAGCGAGGTGAACGTCCGTGGAACGCCTGACTTCCCTGAAAAACCCGAAAGTCCTGTTCTGGCGTTCGCTCGGGGACAGGAAGTCCCGCAAGGAGAGCGGCTGCTTTATCGTTGAAGGCTGGAAAATGGTCACAGAAGCCCTTTCGTCCGCTTTCGCCATCGAAGCCGTACTGGTCCGCGAAGATATGGAAAGCGAGATCTTCCCGCAGCTTACGCGCTATCCGGTCTATCTGCTGCCGGCCGGCGTGTTTGACGCGGTATGCGATACCAGAACGCCCCAGGGGATAGCCGCCGTGCTCCGCTTTACCCATACGGAGGCGTCCGGATGCAGGCTGATCGCGCTGGATGATGTGCAGGATCCGGGAAATGTCGGCACCATCATCCGCACAGCCGATGCCGCCGGCTTTACGGGCGTGCTTCTCGGCAGCGCGTGCGCCGATGTCTTTTCGCCGAAAGTGCTGCGCGCCACGATGGGAAGCATCTTCCGCATGGGCATTTCGCGCCCGGATGATCTCGCGGCGGAGCTGGAACGTCTCCGCGGATCCGGCTTTTCCATCCTTTCCTCACAGCTGGACGGTTCCCCGTTCTATGAACGGACGGGCGTCTCGGACCGTTTCTGCCTGATCATCGGCAACGAGGGAAACGGCGTGTCGCCGGCTGTCAGCAGCCAGGCGACCCACAGGCTGAAGCTTCCCATGCGCGGCGGCGCGGAATCGCTGAACGCGGCGATCGCGGCCGGCATTATGATGTATGACCTCACACGTGATCTGGACTGACAGGTGAACTGCATGAACAATCTTTTTGATCCCTACGGCGCCGGCTGCCTGATCGACCTTCATCTGCATCTGGACGGCGCGCTGACCGCGGACATCGTCAGGGAACTGGCCGCGATGCAGCATATTCCGCTGCCCGCCGATGACAGGGAACTGCGCGCGATGATCACCGTTCCGGAAGGCTGCGTCAGCCTGACGGACTATCTGAAGATCTTCAGCTTCACATCTTCCCTGCTCCGCAGCGGGCCCGCGCTTACGCTGGCCGTGCGCCGGGTGCTGCGGAAGCAGAAGGAACAGGGCGTCATTTATACGGAGATCCGCTTCGCGCCCCAGCTGTCCGTTTGTGAAGGCTTCTCGCAGGAAGATGCCGTTCTTGCCGCCCTGCGCGGGCTGCGGGAATCGGAGGACTGCCGGGCCGGGCTGATCCTGTGCTGCCTGCGCGGCAGTTCAGATGACATCAACCTTGAAACGCTGGCCATCGCGAAGCGCTGGCTCGGCAAAGGGGTATGCGCCGTCGATCTCGCGGGCGCGGAAGCTTTATGGCCGACCGCGGATTATAAGCCGCTTCTCGGCAGAGCCGTTGAGCTGGGGCTTCCGTTCACCGTGCACGCGGGCGAGGCCGCGGGGCCCGAAAGCGTTGACGCGGCCGTTTCGTACGGCGCGCGCAGGATCGGTCACGGTGTCCGCAGCGTATCGGATCCCGCCGTTATGCGCAGGCTCGCCGATACGCGCGTAACGCTCGAGCTCTGCCCGACCAGCAACCTGGATACAAAGGCGGTCAGCGAACTGAGCCGGTATCCGCTGCGGACCTTTATGGAATACGGGATCCCGGTCACGGTCAACACGGATGATCCGGCGATCTCCGATACCGATCTCCGCCGGGAATGGAAGCTGCTGACGGACGCGTTCTCCGTTACGGACGATGAGGCCCGCGCGATACTGCTGAACGCGGCGGACGCCGCCTTCACGGATGACGCGGAAAAGGAACACCTGCGGAACGCGATCAGCGCGTATTTCAGCAATAAATAAAAGAGAAAGGCCGGAAAGCGGTCTTTCTCTTTTTGTATGTCATTTACGCGGTCTCTTCCGGATCCTTTTCCTTTTTCCGTCCGTTTCTCCGGCGCGTGCCACTGATCAGCTTCGGCTTTCCGCCGTTCACGGCATCGGCGTCCATGACGCACTCGCTGACATCCTTCATGTCCGGCAGTTCGAACATCGTATCCAGCATCGCGTCCTCGATGATGGCGCGCAGGCCTCTGGCGCCGCACTTGCGTTCCATCGCCTGTTTCGCGATGGCGCGTACGGCATCTTCCGAGAAGGTCAGCTTCACGCCGTCCAGATCAAGCAGTTTCTGATACTGCCTGCACAGCGCGTTCTTCGGTTCGGTCAGGATCCGCGCAAGCGCGTCCTCATCAAGCCCGTCCAGCGTGACAACGATCGGCAGACGGCCGACAAACTCGGGGATCAGCCCGTATTTCGTCAGGTCCTCCGGCCGCACGTCCTTCAGCGCGTCCGTCCGCAGCGGATCCTGCTTGCTCTGCAGTTCTGCGCCGAAGCCGAGCGCTTTCTTGCCGATCCGGCTCTCGATGATCGGAACCAGCCCGTCGAACGCGCCGCCGCAGATGAACAGGATATTGGTCGTGTCGATCTGGATCATTTCCTGATGCGGATGCTTCCTGCCGCCCTGCGGCGGAACATTGGCAACCGTTCCCTCAAGGATCTTCAGCAGCGCCTGCTGCACGCCTTCACCGCTGACATCGCGCGTGATCGACATATTCTCGGCTTTGCGGGCGATCTTGTCGATCTCATCGATATACACGATGCCGCGCTGCGCCTTTTCAATGTCGTAATCAGCCGCCTGGATCAGCCGGAGCAGGATGTTTTCAACATCATCGCCGACATAGCCGGCTTCCGTCACGCTCGTCGCGTCGGCAATGGTAAACGGCACTTCGAGCACGCGCGCCAGCGTCTGCGCCAGATAGGTCTTGCCGGAGCCCGTGGGACCCAGCATCAGGATATTGCTCTTCTGCAGTTCGGTGTCTTCCTTGCCGGCTTTGCTTCCGATCCGCTTGTAATGATTGTAAACGGCAACGCTCAGCGCGCGCTTGGCGCGTTCCTGCCCGATCACATAATCATCCAGCGTCTTCTTCATTTCGGAAGGCGTCGGAAGCTTTTTGCCTGTATCGAATCCGCTGCTCTGCGCGGTATGGACGGCTTCATCCTCCATGATATCCATGCACAGTTCCACGCACTCGTTGCAGATATACACGTTCGGTCCGGCAATCAGCCGCTCCACCATGGACTGATCCTTTCCGCAGAAAGAGCACCGGTGTCCCGCGGGGCGTCCGTAATTATTGTTGGCCATGCTCAGTCCTCACTTTTTCTCATCGCGGCGGGGCTGATAGATCTCATCGATAATATGATATTCGAGCGCTTCCCCCGCATCCATGAAATAGTCGCGTTCAACATCCTGCTGAACCTTCTTCAGCGTCTGTCCGGTCATTTCCGCCATCATGGCGGTCATTTTCTTCTTTGTCTTCATCAGCCATTCCGCGCGGATCGCGACATCGGTCGCCTGGCCCTGCGCGCCGCCGAGAGGCTGATGGATCATCACTTCGGCATTGGGCAGCGCCAGCCGCTTGCCCTTTTCGCCGGCCATCAGCAGGAACGCGGCCATGGACGCGGCCATGCCGACGCACACCGTACGCACCTGCGGTTTGATATACTGCATCGTGTCATAGATGGCCATGCCCGCCGTAACGGAGCCGCCGGGGCTGTTGATGTACAGGCTGATATCGCTGTCCGGATCCTCCATCTCAAGGAACAGCATCTGGGCAACGACCAGATTCGCCACATCATCATCGATCTCGCCGCTCAGGAAAATAATGCGGTCCTTCAGCAGGCGGGAATAAATATCATAGGATCTTTCACCGCGGTTCGTCTGTTCGATCACATAAGGTACCAGTGCCATTTCCGTTTTCTCCTTTCGTGAAACAAAGAGGCAGCCTCATTCCGAAAGCCGCCTCTTCTGTATATTGCCTGCGATCAGGCTTCTTCCCCGTTTTCTTCCTGAGTCTCTTCAGCCTTGTCATTCACAACGGCATCCTGCTTGAGCAGATCGACAACCTTGCGGATCGCGGCACTGTCGCTCAGGTATTCCTTCTGCTCGTCAGTCAGGGACGCCTTGAATTCTTCGACATCGCGACCCATTTCCTTGGCCTGCTCGGCGATCTGCGCTTCAACTTCCTCTTCGGTGGGCTCGATCGCTTCGGCCTTGCGGATCGCTTCCAGGACCAGCTCGGTCTTGACGCGCTTTTCGGCTTCGGGCTTGTACATGTTCTTCAGGTCATCCATGGTCTGACCGGTATACTTCATGTAGTCTTCCATTCTCAGACCCTGGTATGCCATACGCATGGACATCTCACGCACCATGTAGCCGGCCTGATCCTCGATCATCGCGGCGGGGATATCGGTCTGCGCGTTGTCCACGGCCTTTTCGACCAGCGCGTTCTCAACGCTGACATCATAGTTCCTGTCGGCGCGGTCGGTCAGTTCCTTCTCGATGGAAGCCTTATATTCGGCAAACGTATCAAACTCGCTTACATCCGCGGCGAAATCATCGTCCATCGCGGGGGCTTCGGTCGCCTGAATGCCGTTGACCTTTACATGGAACACAGCGGCTTTGCCCTTCAGTTCCTCGGCATGGTATTCTTCCGGGAAGGTCACGTCCAGATCCTTTTCCTCACCGATCTGCATACCGACCATCTGCTCCTCGAATCCGGGGATGAACTGATGGCTGCCGATCTTCAGGGTCTGCCCTTCCGCGGTGCCGCCGTCAAAAGCAACGCCGTCCACCGTGCCGGCATAGTCCAGATTCACGGTATCGCCTTCCTGCACGGGACGGTCTTCAACATCCACGGTACGGGAAGCCTTTTCGACATCCTGGCTGATACGGGCATCGATCTCCTCAGCCGTCACTTCGTGCTTCTTTTCGACTTCGACGGTCAGGGCTTTATAGTCGCCCAGAGTGACGTCGGGACGTACAAACACTTCGGCGGTGAACTGCAGATCCTTGCCGACGCCGATCTCCTGCACATCCACATCGGGACGGTCCACGACCTTCAGGTCAAACTCTTTCACGGCAGCTTCATAAGCATCCGGGAAGATCATTTCGAAAGCGTCATCATAGAAAATGCCTTCGCCGTACATATTCTCAATGAACTTGCGGGGAGCCTTGCCCTTGCGGAAGCCGGGCACATTGATCTTCGCGCGGGTCTTCAGATATGCCTTCTGCATCGCTTCGTCAAACTGCTCGGCGGGGATGGTAAAGGTCAGCTTTGCTTTGTTGCCGGAGATCTTCTCATAGGTATGACTCATGGAATACGTCCCTCCTGCCCTCTGTCGGGCGAAAATCACAAACTAGGTGTTTCCTTCGCGAAAAGCACCATAGATTAGTATATCACGTTTGCGCAGGCATTGCAACCGTTGTATGACAATGTCAGAGAGAAGATGCGCGATTTTATGCCGCCGGGCAGGCAGGCGCGCGTCCGTCAGAACGGATCATCGGTCCCGCGCACGTATTCCGATGTGCCGATCCCCAGGATCTCAGCCGTCCGCCGCGAGGCGAGATTGCGGTTCCCGTTCTTCATTTTGCACAGCTGGTGCCCCATGAATACGATGGATGAGGTCTGTCCCCCGTCCAGGTTGAACGCTTCGACACAGCCTTTCTCAAGCAGCTTCTCCGCCAGGAAGGAGCATCCGTCTCCCTTGCTCCTTGTGATCCTGCCTTCAAGCATCATCAGATAGTAATGCCCTTTTTCAACCATGCCGACGGCGGTACGCTGCGCTTTGCTCGTTCCGTATTTCTTCAGGCCGGCTTCATTCAGCCCGCCGTCGCGGATGAGCCACGGACCGAAGGCAAGCACATCCGACGCGCCCTCCGCGAGATACTCTTCCGCCGTTTTCTCGTCGGACCAGAAGACCTTCATATCCCCGTCCGGATACAGCGCCATGCAGTCCAGATTCGGAAACTTGCCTTTATTTTTGGTCCATGTCCGCTGACCGAAGATCACGCCGCTGCGGATAATGATCCCGGTCCGCTGTTTTTTCTGTATCCTCAGATGCGCGTAATCGCTGCTGACCGCAAGTACCGTATGGTTCTTCCGGGCGATCTTGTACGGGTAATCCGTGCTTTTCATCCATTTTTCGGGATCATTCGGGATCATATGCAGGATCTCGCCTTCCGCAGCCCAGACCTCCGCCTCGTACCATACACGGGCCGGTTTTTTCTGTTCCCTGCGATAGATCTCAACTTTCAGCACGTCCGAACAATAGCGCCATACGCCGTCTGTTTCATTTTCGTAGACAAACTCATCCCTGTCAATGAATCCCGCTTCATTCAGCGCCGGAAAAGCGCCGTCCTCCGTCGTGAACATCAGCGCGCACGCGGCCGCCGGAACAATGATCAGCATCGTGAGCAGCAAAGCCGTTATTCTTTTCAGCATGTTTCCGCCTCCGGTCAGTGCTCGTCCGGCCCCATCATCCGGTGCAGAACTTCCTGATACGCTTCCGCCGCGTTTCCCAGATCCCTGCGGAACCGGTCAAAGTCAAGCGGTTCGTGTGTTTTCGCGTCCCAGAAACGGGCCGTATCCGGGCTGATCTCATCCGCGACAATCACCTTTCCGTGATACCGGCCGAATTCCAGTTTGAAGTCGATCAGATCGATATCGATCTCCGCCAGGTACGCGGTCAGGATGCTGTTCACCTTCATGGCCACGGCTTCCATTTCATCCAGCTCTTCATCCGTTGCCAGCTTCATGGCCCTGATATGCCACGCGTTCAGCAGCGGGGCCGTTTCATCCTCATCACGGTAGTACATTTCCAGCACGCAGGGTTCCATCTTCTGGCCGACCGGCAATCCGAACCTTTCGGACAGGCTGCCCGCCGCCCGGTTTCTCACTTTGAAGGCGATCGGGATCATTTCGCATTTCCGCACGAGGCTCTGCCGGCGGTCGATCTGTTCCACAAAATGCGTGCCGATCCCGTTCCGCTCAAGCAGCGGATAGATGTGCGCGCATACAGCGTTGTTCACTTCGCCTTTTCCGAGAATGCGTCCGCGTTTCAGACCGTGGTACGCCATTGCTTCATCCTTGAAATAAACGATCGCAAGATCCGGATCATCCGTCTCATAGATCCGCTTACCCTTACCTTCACTGAACAGCTTTCCGGGTTCCGGCATCTTCACGGCTTCCTTTCCGCCCATGCGTATGATTTTATTACTTTATCAGAAATCGTTCGTTTTTTCAATCGTCCATTCGTCATTTCTTCATGGCCATTTCGTACATGAAGAAATGTCAAATATCCGTTCCCGGCGATGCCGGCGCGTTTTCCGCTTTATTCCGCCCCGCGGGCAACAGCGCGGAACAAAGGTATTTTTTGTCATAAAACCGGTTGATTGGGCATTGACCGGACACGTTCCCGGGTGTATGCTCCCATGGGTCGAAATTCTTATCGTGCAAGAGGCTGATTTATGCGCAGGAACACCACCATGAACATGACGGAAGGCAAGCCGATGGCCCTTCTGACCGTCTTTGCCATTCCGCTGCTGATCGGGAATATTTTCCAGCAGGCCTATAACCTGGCCGACTCCATGATCGTCGGCCGTCTTCTCGGGGCAAACTCGCTGGCGGCCGTCGGCGCGACAGGCGCCATCTCTTTTCTGTTTTTTTCCTTTTTCAACGGGATCAGCGGCGGCTGCGGCATCATCACCGCCCAGTATTTCGGCGCGCGCGATGAAGAGCGGGTGCGGCTGTCCATCTCAAATTCCGCCTATATCACGCTCGTCTCCTCCACACTGACCGGGCTGATCGCATTTCTGCTGGTGCCCACGGTGCTGTCATGGATGGGCACGCCGGAGGAGATCCTCCCCGAGGCGATCACATATATGCGGATGACATCGGCATCCGTACCGCTGGTCGCCATCTACAACTACGCGTCTTCCATGCAGCGCGCGCTCGGTGATTCACGCACGCCGCTGTATTTCCTGATCTTCTCCTGCATCCTGAATATCGGGCTGGATCTGCTGTTTGTCGGCTCATTCGGCATGGGTGTTTTCGGCGCCGCCTTCGCCACCATGCTGGCCCAGCTGCTGGCGGGTGCCGGTTCGCTGCTGTACGCTTTCCGGAACAATCCGTATTTCCGGCTGAACCGCAAATATATGCGTTTCGACAGCAGGATCACAAAGAACGCAATACGCCTCGGCCTGCCGCTCGCGCTGCAGTGGAGCCTGATCGCGATATCGACCACCGCGCTGCAGACGGTCGCCAATTCCTTCGGGCCGACGGCCATGGCCGCCTATACTGCCACGAACCGCCTGGAGCAGCTGGTGCAGCAGCCGTACGGTTCCCTCAGCATGGCCTTGTCCACATACACCGGGCAGAACATGGGCGCCGGAAAGAAGGACAGGATCCGCGCCGGTTTCCGGGATGATATGCTCGCGACGGTCGTGCTTTCATTCTGCATGTTCCTGCTGATGCGTTTCTTCGGCAGAAACCTGGTGGGACTGTTCGTCAAAGAAACAGACGTGATCGATATGGGTACGCGCGCGCTGGAGATCACAAGCGTGTACTATATTTTCCTCGGAACGATCTACGCGACGCGCGGTATCCTCAACGGCGTCGGCGACGCGTTCTTTTCCTTCATCAACGGCATTGTCGAGATCGCCGGCCGGGTCGGTCTTCCGCTCCTGCTGCTGCGGATCACGGATCTCGGCGTATGGACGATCTGGACGACCGCGGGCCTTACCTGGGCGCTGGCCGGTCTCTCATGCATCCTGCGCTATTTCTCCTGGCGTAAAAAAAGCTGCTGCCCGGAAAAGCTTCATAACCTCATCACACATGCTCTCCCCGCCCGTGCCTTTCATGCGCACGGGCCATTTTGTTTTTTCATCTGCGGCGGCGCCTGATGTCCCTCCCGCGATTGACAATCGCGGTATCATTTATGTATATTCATTATATCCCCGCGCGGTATGTTCAGAGCGCGGAATGCAAAACACGCAAGGAGCCTCGCAATGAAACCGATCTGGTACAGGACCGCTCATGAGCTGGGAGATATGCTCACCGCTGGAGAGATCACCGCCGCCGGGCTGACAAAAATATATCCGGACAGGATCACGCGGCCGGACGGCGCAAACGGGCTGAATACCGTTGCCGATCCGATCCGGCCGCCGGAAATATGACCGACAGCGTGACCGACCGCGTCAGCCTCACGCTGACACGGCAAATATATAGTAACAGGAGGTACTGACCATGCCGTTTATTGATTCCAAAGTCACCGTAAAAATGACCGACGCCCAGAAGGAAAAAGTCAAATCCGCCCTCGGCGCCGCGCTGCCCGTTCTGCACAAACCGGAAAGCTACCTGATGGTCGGGATCGAGGACGGATACGATCTCTGGTTTGCCGGAAAGCGGCTGGAAAAGGGCGCGTATGTCTCCGTCAGCCTCTTCGGCGAAGCCGGAAGCGACGCGTACGACCGCATGACGGCCGAGATCTGCCGGATCTACGATGAGGTGCTCGGCATCCCGGGAGACCGGATCTATGTCACCTATCACGGCGTGAATGACTGGGGCTGGAACGGAAGCAACTTCTGATATGCGGATACCGGGCCGCGGGTTCCGGTCATTTTCACATAACGATTTCTTAACCATGATCTGTACTTCACATTGAAGGGATATACTGTATCTGACGCAACAGCACCTTCCGGAAGCAAGCTGATTCAGATGCAGTCCGGTCCTGAAAAATGAAAGGAGTACAGAATGAGTTTGAACACATCGGATCCGTATTTCCGGGAGAGCAATGACAATTATGTCCCGCAGGTCGACAGCCAGCTCCGGCACATTCTCCGGGTCCCGAAGGAAGCCTATGCCGCCAGCGGGATCATCGTCAACGGACGAAGGATCAAAACACTGATCTTCACAACGGATATCGCGATCATCCGCAACTGCGACGCGGATGCCGTGTTTGCCGTTTATCCGTTCACACCGCAGCTGGCTATCAGCGAAGCCCTGATCCACGCGGCGTATATCCCTGTGTTTTGCGGTGTCGGCGGCGGAACGACCAAAGGGATCCGCACCATATCCCTCGCAAAGGATGTTGAGAGTCAGGGCGCCATGGGCGTCGTTCTGAACGCGCCCATATCCGACCTGAATCTGGCCGCGATCAGCATGGCGATCGATATCCCGGTCATTATCACGGTCGTGGATGAAAATACGGATATCGAAAAAAGGCTGAAGTCCGGCGCTTCCATTATCAATGTTGCCGCGGCGCAAAGAACACCGGAAGTTGTCGCGAAGATCCGGAAAGCATTCCCCCGGATCCCGATCATTGCCAGCAGCGGCAACCTGCCGGAAACGATCTCCCGCACCATCGAGGCCGGAGCGAACGCCATCACCTTTACACCGCCGTCCGCCAAAGAACTGTTTTCCGGAATGATGGAAAAATACAGAGGCGGAAAGCAGCCGGACTGCGAATGATCATTCACGGAGGCAAATATGAGGATCGAACCGAAACGATATGACCTGAACGGGCACAAGCTGGTGTTCAGAAGCGCGGAGAAGGAAGACGCGGAAATGCTGCTCCCCTACCTGAAAAGGGTATGCGGCGAAACCAGGTTTTTGCTGCGTGAAGCGGATGAGTGTCCGGAAATGACCGTGGAGCAGGAGGCTGCGTTCATCATCAGCCACACGGAGAGTGACCGCGCTTGTCTCGTACTGGCCGAACTGGACGGTGAATATATCGGCAGCGCGTCATTCGATGTCGCCGGAAAAAGCAGGCGGAACGCGCACAGAGCCGATATCGGCATTGCCCTGTATCTGGATTACACCGGCATGGGGATCGGAAAGAAATTGTTCTCCCTTATTCTTGACACGATCGAAAAGTGCGGTTTTGAATCGGCCGAATTGACGGTCGTGGAAGGAAATGACCGGGCGATCCATATGTACAGATCCTTCGGATTTACGGAGACCGGGCGTATTCCAAAGGCAAACAAATATGACGACGGAACATACGCCGATAATATTCTGATGATCAGGTTTTTCGGCAAGGAAGAATGACTTCATTTTTCGGGAGGCGCTGTAAATGATGATGAGAAAGCTGTTTTCGATCATTGCGCTGCTTGTGTTTCTTCCCTGCTGCGGCGTATGCGCCGGGGCGGATGAAACGGCCGTGTTGCCGTACACCGAAGACCCGTTTTCAGCGATCGCGGGTCTGCCGTTCTCCTTCTGCAGCGGCGCGGGCGCGTGGGAGACCCTGATATCATTCGCGCCGGACGGAAGCTTCACCGGCAATTTCCATGATTCGGACATGGGCGATGCCGGTGAGGGCTATCCCTGCGGTACCCTTTACTACTGCAATTTTACAGGTACCGTCGTTATCGGGGAACAGTCACAGCCCGGGTGCCTGCAGCTTCGTCTCGCCTCGCTCGTCTGTATCGACCCCGAACACGAAGCGTTTATCGAAGACGATGTTCTCTACATCCCGTCCGGTCCCTACGGGCTGGAAAACGCGGATGTGCTCTGGCTGTATCCGCCGGAAACGCCGCTGTCCATGCTGCCGGAAGGCTTTATGCCCTGGGCGCAGCTCTGGGACATAGATGATGCTGAAGACGCCGTGCTCGGCAAGTGGGGGCTTTATAACGAAGCGGAGGAATACGGCTTTGTCGCGCCCTGCGTGAGGATCTCAGATCCGCGGTCCACCGGGGGATCAGAAACGTAACGCGCCTGCCGCGGCCGTCCGGAGCGGTCCTTCCAGGCAGCAGATGAGGAGCTGGATCGATCATGAAAATAGTACTTACGGTGTTATTATCGCTTGTTTTTACGATCGGAGCGGTATATAAGGGCAGCGCTGATCAGGTCCTGACTGACGGTCTTCTTTATGATGAAAACGATCATTTTCTGACAGCCGGCGACGCGCTTTCGGCGGATCTTGTCCGTATCATGCTGCGCGAATGCTCGGGAAGCGCCGATATAAAGGGAAGCTATATCCTGGCGACCGATGACAGGGTGCTTTTCGCGGGCGGGATCAACGCCGTGGATACCTTCGGAAACAACGTGGACGCGTATACCACTTACGAGATCGGCTCACTGACCAAGGCGTTCACCGCCACGGCGATACTGCAGCTTTGTGAACGGGGGCGGCTTTCCCTCGATGATACCCTTGACCGTTACTTTCCCGGGTACGAATATAGCAGGGAGATCACGCTCCGTCAGCTGCTGCATATGCGGTCCGGCCTGCGGACGGATTTTGTCCGTGATGATACATTCCTTGATGAAAACGGAGACCGCGATACGGATGAATTCAAAAGATACTATTACGACGGTTTTGATGACGCGGAACTGCTTTCCCTGCTGTTTTCCGATCCTCCGCAGTACAGACCCGGCACGCGATTCCTGTACAGCAACGCCGGGTATACGCTCCTGGCGATGATCATTGAGCAGGTCACGGGAGAGACCTACGCGCAGTATATTCAGAAGAATATCTTTGATGTATGCGGAATGGAACATTCAAGCAGCATGACCACAGGAGATGTGACGAGTATCCCCGAATTTGTTCCGGGTGCTCCGGATGAGGATCCCTATGAGCTCGTCGATACATTGTATATGCAGCTGATCAAAGCCATGAGAGGCGCCGGAGATATCCATTCATGCGCCGCGGACATACTTCTGTTTGACAGGGCGCTGATGAACGGACAGCTGATCAATGAGACTTCTCTGGCCGAAATGCTGGATACGCGTTCGGGCTACGGATGCGGCTGGAAGCAGTTCGGCCGGTATACCGATGCCTGGTACCATGGCGGACAGACATATTTCTACATGGCCTATAATCTGATGTGTAAAACGGAAAAATACGGGCACCTTTATCTGATCCAGCTTCATCCGACGCTTGCCGGAGATCAGTATTCCAACACGTGCATGGAGCAGATCGTCCGGAACGTCATGCAATAGGAAGTGTCATCCGGGGCGGTCCCGGTTTACGGAAACACCGTCGTCCCATTGCTATGCGCAGGAGGGAAAATGATGGAATTTGAAGATCTGCAGCTGGTCAACTACTGTTATCCCGGATGTATCCCTTTGCTGAACATCATGCGCCTGCCGAAGGATCAGGCTTTTGCCCTGGCAGCGGAAATGGCGGATGAACACCCGGAAACGACCGCGTTCTACCGTTTCGGGGATTTTATCAATTACTATGAGCTCAGAAAAAATCAGGATGCTTTCATGTATGAGCGCTTTATTGAAAAAGGAGGGAGACCGCGGGTCACCCATCCGCTCTCCTTTGTTATGGAAGGCAGCGAATATCTGAAGGAATGGTTCGGCAACGGGCAGGAGACCCGTATCGCCCTGAGGGATACCGATCCGGCTGCCGTGAGCTTTACCGTCGGTGACAGCGGTGCCGACTATCAGCGGGCAGGCTCGGTCGAACTGCTGACATGGGATGAAATGAAAGAGCTCTGGCGGACATACGGGCACAGCGTTTCGCGTATCCTGTCCGATCGGCACAAGCAATATATCGAAGTGCAGTTATGGACGGAAACCGTTGATGCCGCGGCACTGTATCGACGCGACGGACGTGATCCGTGAGGTCGGATCAGGTCATAGCGGGTGTATATGTGCGGATCGTCAAACCGGTCCGACCGGATCCGAAATGAATCTGCGGAAATTGCCGTCCAGGATCTTCTGTTTCTGTGTCTCCGTCAGCAGCAGAGGCTGCATCTGCTTTTCGCCGGGGCCCCGGTAATACGCGTCCGGGGTCAGGATATAGGGCCGTTCACTGAACAGGAAACCCTTCACCAAACGGACCCTGGAGGCTGTCTCTTCCATGTTCAGCAGCGCGTCCTCCTCCAGGATCACCTGCCGGGAACCGATATCGGTACCGTAGCAGATCCGGTCCTGAAAACGTTCGAAGAACCGCCGGGCTTCCTCGATCTGATCCGAAAGGTTCAGGAAAAGCTCCACACCGGGCGTCAGGTCGGTCATGACGCCGGGAAAGCGGGTCAGCAGGTCCCCGAGCCGCGGCAGCTGCCGGGACATGAAGAAGAAATGCGGAAACAGGATCTTCAGGCGGGGATGCCGCTCCAGCACCCGTTCCATCTGTCCGTACTGATCCTCGTTATTCGGATAGGTCTCATCATACATCCAACCGGAACGCTTCCGGAAAGCGATCTCCTCGGGCGAGGCATCGGGGCTTCCGGTCCAGAATTCCTCCGGATCGTTGACATGCATGACCACAGGTACCTGCCGGCGCTCCGCTTCCTCCCAGAAGCCGGCCCAGACCTCTCCGTCAAAATCCGGCACCCGGAACATCTTCCGGATGTTCGGTTTTCCTTCCAGCAGTTTGATGCCGTCGCACCCGGCAGTCAACAGTTCCCGCAGGCAGGAGATCAGGCCTTCCCGGATCAGATCCGGCTGCTCAGCCCGGTATATCGCGGGATCCATCCCGCCGAAGATCCGCACTTCACAGGAAGGGAGCCGCGCAGCGCACAGATCCCGGAAAGCAAAAGCATCCGTCCGGGTCACGCGGGTGTTGCCTTTGCAGATGCACTGGAGAGCGACCGCGTCGTAACCGCAGGTCTCTATCACCCTGAGAAAACGCCCGGGATCGAGATCCGAGGAATAATGCATATGACAGTCAAACACAGTATCACACTTCCCTTCAATGAGAGATCCGCGAAGACGGAGATCGGGAGCATTGTAAAAGGATGACAGGTACGATAAGGAGGAAGCCAATGGCACAGTGATCCTTGCCGAAAGGCATGATCATAAACAGCAAAGATAAAAACGCAACGTGTGCGGTCACGCATGCCAGAGCCGGTAGGTAGCCCGGCCGTCCTGCTTG
>JAUNQH010000039.1:0-20140 GCA_030536295.1 Clostridia bacterium
GCCCAAAGCCGGGAACTGAACACGCATAAACGAAAAAGGCGCCTTCCGGCGTCTTTTTCGTTTATACAGTGCGCCCGGCGGCGCATGCGGACTTACACGGTGTAGCTGATGATATCCGGCATATCCTCCAGTTTTTTGATCAGCTCGCGCCCGGTGATGTTACTACGGACCCGGAAAGTGATGGAGTAGGTGTCCCTGCCGCTTTCCCCGCGGTTCAGCGTCAGGGTCAGTGTCTGGAAATTTTTCTGATCCACGTTATCCAGATACCAGCTTTTGAACTCCGGCGTCGCGACGGCGGTGAGCTTTATGTCATTCTCGGCGTAAACATCGTTGCCGATGCTGAAGTGATGGAAGATCAGCTGCACGCAGACCACAAGCGTGACCAGCGTGATGCCGATGACATACATCCCCGCGCCGATGGCCATACCGACGGCGGAGGTGGCCCAGATGCCCGCGGCCGTGGTCAGCCCCCGCACTGTGTTGCCGTTGCGGAAGATGACACCGATGCCGAGAAAGGAAACACCGCTGACGATCTGCGCGGCGATGCGGGCAGAGTCCGCACCGCGCGTTCCGGCAAACATTTCACCGTCAGCGCCCAGCAGATCCGTAAAGCCGTATTTGGAAATGATCATCAGCAGGGCGGAAGCGGCCGCGATGATGCAGTGGGTGCGTACACCGGCTTCCTTCATGCGCCTGGCGCGTTCATAACCGACGGCTGCTCCCAGAAAACAGGCAAGCAGGATCCGCAGAATGCATTCAATGGTCAGGTCCATGGTATTCCTCCGGTTCCGGGCTGCCGGAGCACCCGGTTTTTTTGATGAACGGGAACGCAGCCGACAGCGGCCTCATTGATTCGTTACAGACAGTATATCCCTGATTCCGGACAAAGACAATGCGCAGGTGAACGGCAGTCCGGGAAATGTTCAGAACAGTTCATCCAGCAGCAGATAGTACTTCAGCTTGCTTTCATCGACCCGGATACCCAGCAGGTCCGTCAGTTCTTCCGCCCGGAAGCCCGGCCGGACCGCCCGGCCTGTATAGGCCCCGCCGAAGTTGTCCCTCAGGCTGCGGTAACCGATGGCGATATCCTGCCAGCGGTCCGCCGGGCCGCATTTCCCCAGATCAATGAATCCGGACGTTTCTTTTCCGTCCGTGAAGATATTCGGCATGCAGTAATCGCCGTGCGTCATGACAAGGTCCTCATCCGGCCGGCTGTTTTCCAGCCAGCGCAGCAGATCCTCCGGACCGCGGAACATTTTCCATGTTTCCGGCTCGGCGTCATCCATATCGACCAGACCGGCTTCCACCCTGCGGCGCGCGGCTTTCAGCCTGCTCTCCAGACGGCTGACCGTATACGGGCAGCCGGATATATCAATTGCCTGCAGCCGTTTCAGTCCTTCGGCCGCGATGGATACAGCCCTGTCCGGGTCCTGCATGATCTCTCCGTCGCACAGCATGCGCCCGGGCATCCGGGTCTCCAGTGTGTACGCGATCCCATCCTTCAATTCATACGCGAGGCATTCCGGCACGCTGAGCTTTCCGCGGAGCCAGACCAGCATGGCGGCTTCGTTATCAGTCTCTTCATTCCTGCGCTGCACCTTCAGGACCATATCATCAAAAATGAAAACACAGGACCGGGACCTGCCGGTGATATCCGTAATATACGGCCTGCCGATGATCCGCTCCAGAACCGGAGCGGGAATACCGGTGCAGCCGAACCGTCCGGCGACCAGACTTTCGATCATGGCAGCCGATGTGCTTCTGCCGTCATTCATACAGATGATCATCTCCGCGGTGTATATTCGGGAAGCCGCCGCTGTGCTCCGGGACCGTTTTGCCGGGGGCGGCGCCGGTTATTTTCTGTTTCTGATCCTCAGGGCTTTCAGACGGGCTTTCCTGTCTTCCGGAATGCGGAAGCTTTCACAGGCTTTCTGAATGGTCTTGTTGTGCGTCCATGGGTCAAGACGGCGGCCTTCGATATACGGGAACGCCGCGTCCCATTGCTTTACCAGGGCTTCCGCGAACAGCCACGCGGTCATGATGTTCACGTAGTATTCATCCGAACGCAGATCTGCGGGCAGGTCCAGATATTCGGGCCTGAAATCGTCATCCAGAAAGTTCTCCATCATGACGCGCATGCCGCAGCGGCGCGTATACGGCGCTTCCGAGGCGATCCAGCGCTGTACTTCCGGCAGCAGCTCAGCGTGATGCGTCGCGAAACATGCGGGGTTCACGGCGTCATTCACTGCCCAGTTGTCGATATACGGCATGAATCTGTCCAGCTCGGCAACGCATTCGGTATAGTTGCTGATCCTGTTGATCAGCGCCACGTGCAGGCAGTTTTCCTCATGATATTTGTGCGGGAGAGATGCAAAAAACTCCGGGATCACATAGTCATTTCCGATCTCTTTCAGTATTTTTCTGTATTCCGGCGAGCGGATCCCGATGAAGCGCTCCCGCGGTACGGTGGGGATCAGCTTCGCGGAGAAATCCGCGTATTTTTCATCCTGATGGCTGAACAGAATATCCAGCAGTTCTTTATGTGTCATGATCCGGTTCTCCCTTGTGCGGCGGTAAAAATGACGCGCCGGCGCGCGGCCGTGCACGGTTATTATAAAAAACCGGATGATCGCATGTCAATAAGGTGATTTTTCTCTTCCGTTATTGCCGGAATGTGGTAAAATATACCCAGATGATACCGCGGCGGGATGGATCGCCGCGGCCGGAACAACATCCATAAGGAGAACGTAAAAAAATGATCAGGGATTTTAAAAACAGCACGGTGTCCGATCTTCAGATCGCCTATATCGGCGGCGGTTCGCGCGGCTGGGCCTGGGGCTTTATGAAGGATCTGGCGATGGACGGGCAGATCTGCGGCACGGTCCGTCTGTATGACATTGACCGCGGCGCGGCGGAACGGAATGAAGTGATCGGCAACAGGATCAGCGCGCACGCGGACGCGAAGTCCCGCTGGAAGTATACTGTCAGCGATTCACTGAAGGACGCGCTGACCGGCGCGGACTTTGTCGTGATCTCGATCCTGCCCGGCACGTTTGAGGAGATGCGGCATGACGTGCATATGCCGGAACGCCTCGGCATCTGGCAGCCGGTGGGCGATACGGCAGGTCCCGGCGGGTTTATGCGGGCTATGCGCACGATCCCCATGTACGTGGAGATCGCGGAAGCCATACGGGATCACGCGCCTGACGCCTGGGTGATCAATTACACGAATCCCATGACGCTGTGTGTGCAGACGCTGTATGAGATCTTCCCGCAGGTGAAGGCTTTCGGCTGCTGCCACGAAGTGTTCGGCACACAAAAGCTGCTTTCGGCGATGATCAGGGAGCAGGAAGGCATCGAAGGGATCGACCGCCATGAGATCCATACGACCGTAACGGGCATCAACCACTTCACGTGGATCACGAGAGCCGCCTGGCGCGGGATGGACCTGATGCCGATGTACCGGAAGTTTGCGGAAAAATACTATGAGACCGGATACGATGAGGGCGGGGACAAGAACTGGATGAACTCCTCCTTCAGCTGCGCGCAGCGGGTCAAGTTCGACCTGTTCCTCAAGTACGGCGCGATCGCCGCCGCCGGTGACCGTCATCTGGCGGAGTTTGTGCCCCGCTGGTACACCTTTACGCCGGAAACGGTACACAGCTGGAAGTTCGGGCTGACGAGCGTGGACTGGCGCGTTGCTGACCTGGCAAACCGGATGAAGCGCAGCGATGACCTGATCAGCGGAAAAGAGGAGATCAGCCTGAGCGGCTCCGGCGAGGAAGGTCATTTGCTGCTCAAGGCGCTGCTGGGCCTCGGGGATATCGTATCCAACGTGAATGTGCCGAACCGCGGACAGGTGCCGGATCTGCCCCTCGGTGCCGTGGTGGAAACGAACGCGCTGTTCGGCCTTGACCGGATCGAGCCCGTGTACGCGGGACCGACTCCGGACGGTGTGCTTCCGCTTGTCGCACGGCATGCGGAAAACCACCGCAACGCGCTGAAAGCCGCGCTGACCTGCGACCGGACGCTGGGCTTCACCACCTTTATGAATGATCCTCAACTCAGCGGGATAAGTTGGGATGACGGCAAAAAACTGTTTGACGATATGCTGGAAGCGCAGCGGAAGTATCTGCCTGCCGGATGGTTCAGATGAGTTTTCCAAGCCGGACTTGGATCTCCGCGGACGGGAATCAATTCCCGTTCGCTTTCCTTTTTGAGAACATCTGCTATAATCAATAGCGGAAAGGGGAGGATGACCGGATGAGCCTCGGGAGCAACATCGCGAAAGCGCGCAAGGCAAAGGACCTGTCTCAGGAAGAATTGTCGGTGAAGGTCGGTGTCACGAATCAGGCGGTCAGCCTGTGGGAAAGGGATGAGGCCGTCCCTGAAACGGGGCGTCTTGTGAGACTGGCGGAGGCCCTCGGCGTAACGGTGAACGATCTGATGTATGACCGTGAGGGCTGCGGCTGGGAGCTGAAGTCTCCTTACTTTGACGCGGAACATATGTATACCTTTGTCAGAACAAAAGCGGTATCCGAAGGGTGGAATCAGGTGCTTTCGGCACTGCCGTTCATGCGTGAGAAACACCGGGGTCAGGTGCGGAAAGGAATGGCAGGCGAAACGTATGCCGTGCATCCGCTGACAGTCGCCTGCCATGTGATGGCGATGGGCATCCGGGATGAGGATGTGATCGCCGCGGCGCTGCTGCACGACACGGTGGAGGATACAGGCACACGGCCGGAGGAATTGCCTGTGAATGACAGAACGCGCGGGATCGTGTGCCTGCTGAGCTATAACACGTATGACGGCGAAAAGAATGAGATCAAGCCGCTGTATTATGAGAATATCGCGAAAAACCCGGCGGCGGCGCTGATCAAGTGCACCGACCGGTGCCATAACCTGTCGACGATGGCGGATGAATGCGGCCGCGGGTTTATGGAAAACTATATCAGGCAGACCGAGCGTTATTTTCCTCCGCTGCTGGAAACGATCAGAAACGTGCCGGAGTACAGCAATGCCGCATGGCTGCTGAAAAACCAGATCATGACGCTGACTGAGATCTACAAGCGTCTGGTATGATTTTTCGGACTTGACAGATATTCGGGACCATGCTATCATCATGCTACTCTTTGCACTGCAAGACATTCCAGATGTGAAATGCAGACAACAGTACAAACTGAGCAGGCGATGATTTTCCGAGGAAAATCGTGGGGCTGGGTTACCGGAGTGTAACAGCGGAAAGCGGTCGCGCCTTCCGCGGGACAGAATGTATGTTCCGCGGGAGGCGTGTTTTTCATGCCGGGCATGCGGAACACACGATGTAAAGAGAATACATGTTCAGTGAGGTCCCCCCATGAATGAAAACAAAGTGATCCGTCAGGTGACGGGCGTCGGCATTGCCGGCAACATCGTGCTTGTGGTCTTCAAACTGTACGCGGGTATCGCGGGCAGATCGGAAGCTATGGTTTCAGACGCCGTGCACTCCCTGTCCGATGTATTCGCGACATTCGTGGCCTTTATCGGCGTACGTATCTCCCGCCGTGAACCGGACAGCGCGCATCCGTACGGGCATGAGCGGTTTGAATGCCTGGCGTCGCTTGCTCTGGGGCTGATCCTGCTCGGTACCGGGATCGGGATCGGCGGCAACGGTATAGGAACGATCTTCACCGGAAATTACGGCGCGCTTGAAAAACCGGCGCCGATCGCCCTGATCGCCGCCGTTGTATCCATTGTGACCAAGGAAAGCATGTTCCGGTATACAAGATATTACGCGAAAAAACTGAATTCATCCGCGTTCATGGCAGACGCATGGCATCACCGTTCGGACGCATTCTCCTCTGTCGGATCGCTGATCGGCATTGCCGGGGCCATGCTCGGATGCCCGGTGATGGACGCGATCGCCTGCGTGGTCATCTGTATGCTGATCCTGAAGGTCGCGTATGATATCCTGCGGGACGCTGTCTCCAAAATGCTGGATACATCCTGCGGTGAAGAATGGGAAGCGGCGATGAAGGAATTCATCCTGAAGCAGCCCGGTGTGGAAAACGTGGATCTGCTGCAGAGCCGCCGGTTCGGCGATAAGATCTATCTGGACGCGGAGATCGCGGTGGACGGACAGCTTTCGCTGAAAAAGGCGCACGAGATCGCCGAAGCGGTGCACGACAATGTGGAGAAGGAATACCCGGAGATCAAGCATATCATGATCCATGAGAATCCGGCGGATGTATGACCGGAGGCGGAAATGACAGAAAAACACCGGCCCGCGTGAGAAGGACACGCGGGCCGGTGCCGTTTGCTCCGGCTTACTGCCCGAATCTGCGGAAGATCCGGATCAGCGGAACGATGAGCAGGGTGCCGAGAACCAGATTGCTCAGACCGTGAATGCAGTCGAACGGGAATCCCGCCGCGACCCAGGCAACGGTCGTTTTGAAGCTGAAGTGAAAGATCAGCGCCTGGCTCGGCGCGTACAGGATGCCGAACAGAATGCCGTGCAGACCGCAGACGCCGCCGTAAACGAACGGCTGTACCTTTTCGGGCATCTCTTTCGGCAGAAGCATAACGGCGCCCCAGAGCACGGTCCATACATACAGGTAGGGGATCCACCAGACGCCGAACCCGCCGAAAAGACCTTCCAGCAGAATATAGGTATACAGGGGATAAAGCGCTTTCCGGCGGTATACAACGGTGACCGCCGTGATAAAAACGCCCACAAGATGAATATTCGGCAGGCTTTCCATTGCTTTTTTGGAAGCGAACATGACCGCCGCCAGCATGCCGAAAACGGCGATCTCTTTTACTGTCGGCTTTGTCATTCGAACTTCAGCATATACTGCGCGCCGGCTTCGGGCTTGATGCCGTCGGCACCGGTCATGGCCATATCACCGTTGACATACAGCCCCCAGTAATGCCCATTGACGTTATAATCGGCCAGAATACCGCATACGGTTTTGATATACAGGCCGTAGGCGCCCGGATCACCGCTGATCAGATCCAGCGCGAGCAGCGCGCTGCCGACCGTTTCCTCATCGGTGCTGATGCTGAACCAGGCTTCGCTGCCGTCCTCATTGACGGCGATAAACAGGAACACGGTCCCGCCCTCGCCGAGGGGAACCGGTGCTTCAGCCGTTCCGCCGGCTGAAAAGGGGATCTGTTCTGTGGCTTCCGCGTTTTCCGCGATGCCGCACACCGCTGCCGCAAGCAGTGCGAAGCAAAGGAAAAGCGAAAGCAGCGATCTGATGATACACTTGCTTTTCATACTTTGTTTCTCCTTTACCGTATTTGATCTTCCTTCCTCAGGGCAGGACCCGGCGGCGCTCGCGCACAGGAGGAGGGCATACGCGGAAATATTCCGGCTTGACCTTATTCCGCCGGCCTTCCCGGAATCGCTTCCAGTGGCCTTTTTCCCGCCTGCGGCGGCGGGTAAGGCAGAAATACACAGGTCATACGGCGACGGGCTCGCACAGGCTTTACACCTGTTTCCTTCCGCACCGGCTATTCTATCACAAATACAGATGACGGACAACGGCAACGGTTGAAATGCGGTACGCTGTTGTGTATAATACGGTCCGGGTCTGACAGACCGGTATGTATGATCAAACGGAAGCCGGGAATACTGAAATGATCGAATTCAAAACCATGTCCGTTGATTCGGCGGACGCGCGGATATATACCCGGATCCTGCTTGAATGCAGGGACCGCAATACACATGCCGTGGCGTTCTATCATCGCACGGGCTATACGGAATGCACGAAGTACGGTCCCTTTGCCGATGAGGATGACGCGGTGTATATGGATAAGTATCTGTAAAACGGGCCGGCGGGTGAAAGAGAGAAAAAATGGCACAGAGAACGATACATATGCTGTTCGGCGTCCTGGCCGCCGACAGGATCCGGCTGAATGACAGGGAACGCTTTTTGTTCGGATGCATTCTGCCGGACGCGTATGTCGGTCCGGAAAACCGGCGGACGGCGCATTTCATCAGGCCCGTGCATGACACGGACCTGCTGTATTTCGATTTTCACGGATTCCGGGACCGGTTCAGCGGTCAGGTGATGACGGATGACCTGTATCTCGGGTATTACGCGCATCTTGTGACGGACGCGTTTTACAGACATTATATTTTCAACGAGATCGATCTCCGGGACAGGATCCCGCAGCGCAGCATGCAGATCCTTCATCGTGATTACGGTATCCTGAACGGATATATCACGAAAAAGTACCGTCTGCCGGCCGGGATCGAGGTGCCCGCGGGATTTGAAAACGAAGCGGTCAACGGTCTGACCGTATTTGACGCCGGGCGGATCACGCGGGCGTACCTTGAGGATATGACGCGGCAATGCGAAGGAACGGCGGAGTTCCTGACCGGGGATATGCTGGATGTGTTTACGGAGCGGTACGCGTACCGGCTGGCGGATGAGCTGCGTGCCGTGCGCGGGGGTCACTCCGTGCTGAACACGGCGGATTACCGGTATCCCGGACATAAAAGATAAAAAAACACTTGACAGAAAACGGCGCGGCTGTTATGATTCCCTTCCACACGCTTGCGATGATATGACATGTAAGCCTCTGCGAGATTCAATACCGAATCGGCAGGGGCTTTTTTGGCCCCTCCGGAGAAAGGAACAAAACATGACGCAATTACCCAACCACCCGGACAGCAGGCGGGAGTATGAGCATCTGCAGAGGACACGTGACGAGATCGACAGAGCAACGCGTGAGGCGCGCGCGCTGCTGAACCTTGCCGACGATGATGAAGCCGCCGCGACGATCGATATTTCCGCTGCCGATATGGAAGTGCAGGCACAGATGGCGCTGATCCGCCTGGATCATCTGCGCAAGCTGGGGCTGGCTGCCGGACAGGCATATTTCGCGCATCTGGATTTCCTGCCGGACGGCGAAAGACCGGAGACCTGGTATCTGGGCCGCTGGGGCGTGCTGGGAGTAAATGCCGATCCGGTGGTCGTGGACTGGCGCTCTCCCGTGGCAAACCTGTATTATTCCGGCCAGCTCGGGCGGGTGGACTATGAAGCGCCGGACGGACGCGTGGCCGGTGAGCTGACGCTCAAACGCATGCTCACCGTGCGTGACAGGGATCTGATCAGCCTGTTTGACAGCGGGCTTGTGTCACAGGAGGCATATCTGCAGGAGGTGCTGGGATCTGTCTCTTCCGACAGACTGAAGGAGATCGTGACCACGATCCAGGCGGAGCAGAACCGGGTCATCCGCCAGCCGCTGAACACCGACCTGATGGTGCAGGGGATCGCCGGCAGCGGCAAGACCACCGTAGCGCTGCACAGGATCGCGTATCTGCTGTACGCGCATCAGAATATACTGCACCCTGAAAACATGATGATCCTGGCGCCCAATCCGCTGTTCCTGTCCTATATCTCACAGCTGCTGCCCGATCTGGGCGTGGAACGCGTGCGGCAGACGACCTTCGCGGAATGGTGCGTAAAGGCCGCGGGAAAGGCTTTCCCGAAGTTCCGCATATCGGACCGGCTGGAGGACAACCTGACGATCGACGGCGGGGAACGCGAACGGCGCGCGGTACCGGTGCGCAGGAAAGGCTCACTGGAAATGCTGAACGCGCTGGACCTGTATCTGGAAGCGCTGCCGGAACGCGTACTGCCGGCGGAAGGACTGAAAATGGGCCCGTTCGAGGTGATCGGACGGAAGGAACTGGAAGACATGTTCCTGGTGCAGTACAGCCATTATCCGGTCCACCGGCGCACGGAGGAACTGAAAAAACCTGTAAAAAGACGTGTGGTCGCCCTGTGTGAAAAACTGCGCGAGCATTATGAAACCATGACGCAGGACAGACTGAATATCCTGCTGAATACCCTGCCGGACGGCCCCGAGCGCCGCGGGAGCGCAACGCGTCTTTTTGCCGCCCGGGACAAACGGTTTGATGAGATCGAGCAGAAGAAGACCGAGTTTTTGAAACAATGGCCGCGCCTTTTCGTGATCCCGGATCCGGTGGAACTGTATCTGCGTTTCCTGGAACAGTGGGACCCGGAAACATACGAAGCGACTGCGGCATATGCCGGAGGGAAAACGATCCGCGCGGAGGATCTGGCGCCGGTCCTGCTGATCTGCGCCGCTTTGTACGGGCTGAAAACGGAAACGTTCAAGCATATCGTGGTCGACGAGTGCCAGGATCTGAGCCCGTTCAGGCTGGCAGTGCTGAAACGGTATCATCCCACAGCGACCTTTACGCTGGTCGGAGACCTGCATCAGGGCATACACGCGGATGAAGGCATCCGCACCTGGGAGAGCTGGATCGGGCCGGTATTCGGCGGGCAGGGGATCCTGTGCGAGATGAAGGTCAGCTACCGCTCCACCATGGAGATCATGGAGCTGGCCGGGAAGACAGCCGCGAAATATCCGATCACCGGTGTGTCCGAAGGGGAGCCGGTGCTGCGCCACGGTGAAGAGCCGCGGATCATTACCGTGAAGACCGAGAATGAACGGATCGGCGAGATCGTACAGCAGGTGAACGGATACCTGCAGGACGGCTATCACAGCATTGCGCTGATCGAGAAGACCCGGAAACAGGCTGACGCGCTGTACAGGAAGCTGAAGGACAGACTGCCGGTGCGCCTGATGAAGGAAGATGACAGCGAGTATCAGGGCGGCGTGCTGATCCTGCCGGCGTCCATGGTCAAGGGTATGGAGTTTGACTGTGTAGTGCTTTGTGACGCGTCCGCGGCAAACTTCCCGGATGACGAGTTCCATGACCGTGTGCTGTACGTGCTGCTGACGCGCCCGCTCCATCGGCTGACGGTGCTGAGCCGGGGTCCCCTGACGGAGCTGCTGCAGTGAAGCTTTGCCGGTCGTGCCGCAAAAAACGGCGCTGCCGGCTTTTTGCGCGGTCGGGCGAAAAACCGTTTGCAATACCGGCTCCGCGAATGTATTATGTTAGCAAAACAAGTTTATGTGAACGGGAGGAAAAACGGGTATGGATCCGAACCGTGTAAAGAGGAATGATCTTCTGGCCGAAAAGGTGATCAAAGGACTGGAATCCCGGAACATGTCCGGTTATTACGCGCGGACGAAGGAAGAGGCGCTGGCGAAAGCGCTGGAGCTGATACCGGAAGGCAGCAGCGTAACGAAGGGCGGCTCCGTGTCCGTGACCGAGATCGGGCTGGAGCAGGCGGTGATCGACGGAAACTATAACTATATCGACCGCGGCAAGGCTGAGGACAAGCGCGCGGCGGAACTGATGGCCTATCAGGCGGATGTGTATCTCGGCAGCGCCAACGCGATCACGGAGGACGGCGTGCTGGTCAATATCGACGGCAACTCCAACCGTGTGTCCGCGTATGCCTACGGACCGAAGAAACTGATGCTGATCGTCGGCATGAACAAGGTGACGAAGGATGTTGACCACGCGATGAAGCGCGCGCGCAATGAGGCGGCCGTGATCAACGCGCAGCGCTTCGGACTGAGCACACCGTGCGCGCGGACCGGTTCATGCATGAACTGCAAAAACGCGGATACGATCTGCTGCCAGTTCCTGATCACCCGCTATGAGCGGCACGCGGGACGCGTTCACGTGATCCTGGTGAATGAGGACCTCGGATTCTGAGAAGGACGGTGATGATCATGAGCAGGTATTTTTCCTATGATGAAAACGGCAAAATGATCTTTGGCGCGTTCACCTGTGACTGCGGGCTGGAGCATCATATACCGACGCAGGATGTTTATATCGCGAACGGGCTGCTGCCGCGCCTTCCGGACATGATCCGCGAAAAGAAACTCGGCACGCACTGCGTTGTGGTGTGTGACAACAATACCATTGAGGTCGCGGGCAGGGAAGTGATCCGCATCCTCGAGACGGCCGGATTTGACGTGATCAGGTGTCTGATCACGCGGGAGGGTGAAATGATCCCGGATGAAACGGCTGCCGGCGAGGTACTGCTGTCCATCATGCCGGAGACTGAGTTCCTGGTCAGCGTCGGTTCCGGCTCCGTGACCGATATCACCCGCATCAACGCGACGCGGACAAGACTGCCTTTTGTGGCAGTGGGCACAGCGCCGTCCATGGACGGATTCACCTCCGTTGTGGCGCCGCTTGTGCTGCGGAAGGTGAAGATCCAGCGCGTCGGCGTATGTCCGGAGATCGTGGTCTGTGATCTGGATGTGCTGGCCACCGCGCCGGATGAGATGGTCTCCTCCGGTGTCGGCGATGTGCTGGGCAAGTATATCGCGAATGCGGATTGGCTGCTCGGAAAGATCATCAACGGTGAGACTTACTGTCCGACCTGCGCCGGCATGGTGATGGATGCCGTATCGCAGCTGATCGAAAACGCGGAGGAGATCCGTAAAAAGACAGAAAAGGGGATCCGCGTTCTGACGGAAGCCCTGGTGCTTTCCAGCATGTCCATCCTGATCATCGGACACACCCGCGCCGTGGCCTCCATTGAACATAACATTGCCCAGTTCTGGGAAATGAAGCTGATCCAGGAAGGTAAGCCGTATCCGCATCACGGCTCATCCGTCGGGGTAGCGACCCGGCTGGTGCTGCCGATGTTCCGCCGGTTCGCCGGGGAAGATCTGAGCCGTCTGGATATCGACGCGATCAGGGCAAAACGTGTTCCGCGGGAAGTACGCGAGAAGCGGGTGAAGCATACTTATGGCGAAGAGGGCGGAGAGAATATCATCCGGGAAAATCCGGAGGATTTCCTGACCTGGGAGGAACAACTGCGCCGGATCAGGGCCGCGCAGGAGCATTTTGACGAGATCCGGCAAGTGATCGCCGATCTGCCCGCGGATGAGGTGATCGACACGGCCATGCGCATTCTGGATTCTGACATGGTTCCGGAGGATGAGCACATCGAGCCGGAATTACTGAATCTTTCCATGCACGGCACAAAGGATTACCGCTCCAGATACACGCTGTTCAAGCTGCTGGACGAATGCGGTCTGCTGGAGGAATACCTGGCGGATTATCCCTTTACCTGGCCTGAATGATGAACAGCAAAAAGCGGACGCGAGCGCGTCCGCTTTTTGCTGTGTTTGCATATCACATTGATAACGGTTTATCCGAGGCTGTTCAGATAATCCTCCCGCAGGTCAATGAGCTTCGGAAGGGGACTGCCCAGCAGCGGACGGACATAGTTCATAAAGGCTTCCGTTACGCCGTTGCCTTCGGTATTGATGTATTCCTCCGGCATCTTGCGCTCGGTCATCATGACATCGGCGATATCGGTCAGGAAGGTCTCACTGCGGTAGGGTTCATCGCTCAGCCGGCGGATGGCGACCATTTTCGCGGTCTCCCCGGCCACAACGGCATCCACAGCCGCCCGACCGCACATTTCGGCTTCTTCCCGGTCCACACTGCTCTGCCAGGCGATGGAAGCGCGGATGCCGAGACCGGGCTTCTGGCTGCGGGTCTTGTAATGCAGCTCTTTGGTGACCAGGTTGGCAAGGTGAGCGGATACATCACCGTAATACACCGCCCGGCCGATCTGCAGCACAGGCTTTACGATGGGCTTTTTGTCTTCGCCCACAAGTCCTTCGCTGACAACGATGACGCCGCAGCCTTTTTTTTCATACAGGGCTTTTACGTCTTCAAGGAACTTTTCTTCACTGAAGGGACGCTCCGGCAGGTAGATCAGATCCGGGCCCTGACCATAGCTGTCCTTCGCAAGGGCGGAGGCGGCGGTGACCCAGCCGGCGTTGCGCCCCAGTGCTTCCACGATCACGATCGTGTGGGGCAGACCGGCGATATCGCAGCAGAGCTCACCGATGGTGCCGGCCATATAACGCGCGGCACTGGCGAAGCCGGGCGCGTGGTCGGTCACGTTCAGATCGTTGTCCATCGTCTTCGGGATGCCGATGACGTTGATGCCGTCTTCCTTCACATGCATCTGGAGCTTGCCGCAGGTATCCATGGTCCCGTTGCCGCCGTTCATCAGCACATAACGGATGTTGTGTTTGAGCAGCACTTTGCGCATGGCTTCATATTCGTCATTTTCCAGCGCGTCACGGGATGAACCGATGGCGGAGGAAGGACTGGACAGCAGCCCCCGCAGCTTTTCATCGGGATAGTCCGATACATCGAACAGCTGTTCCTTCATCAGACCGCCGGTGCCGCTGATCGCAACGTAGACTTTGTCGACCGCAGGCGCGTTCTGCGCCTGTCTGATGGCACCGTAAAGGGAAGAATTGATGACGGCTGTAGGTCCGCCGCCGTGCATGATCACAAGATTACCGCTCATAACCGGACTCCTTCTCGCTGTGTTCCCGAGCATTATACGCCCCCGGACACAGGAAAACAACGTTTTCGTATGCTTTTTGTGAAATTTATATCAATTTGAACCGAAATGATGTAAAATCCGAACATTCAGCCTTATTGAGTACAGTATACATTGCGTTTTCTGCCCGTTTGGCTTTGACAAGCCGGATGAAAAAGCGCTATAATCCGGAAAAACACTGGAGAGACGGGGAGATCGCCATATGATGGAGAAGATCAGGCACGCGGCCGGGCAGTATGCCGCGGTTGCGGCACTTGCCGTGCTGATGGCTTTCAATTATCAGATATTCATTCTGAACAACGCTTTCGCGCCGGCGGGGCTCAGCGGTCTTGCAACCATGGCGCAGCATGTGTTCAATTTCAGCATGGGCTATATAACGCTGATCATCAACATCCCGCTGGCGATCTTTACTTTTTTGTTTGTGGACAGGAAGTTCGCCGCGCGCACGGCGGTGAACGTGATCGTTTTTTCGGTCGTACTGCTGCTGCTCCAGAACAATACCATTGATGTGCGCCGCTTTGTCTATCATACGGATGACGGACGGAGCACGCTGCTGGCGCCTTTTGCCGCGGGCGTGGTGAACGGCTTTATCTACGGTGAGAGCGTGAAGGCCGGCGGCAGCACGGGCGGTATGGATTATATATCCGCTTTCATCCACAAGAAGAAACCCGCCTATTCGCTGACGCATATCTCCTTTGTGCTCAATACCGCAGTCGCGTGCATCAGTTATTTTGTATATGATTTCAGCATTGAACCCGTTATCCTGTGCATTGTTTACTGCTCACTGACCACCTATACATCGGACAGGATCCTGCAGGGCGGCAGAAACGCCATACGCGTGGAGATGATCACCGGTCATCCGGATGAGATCACGCAGGAAGTGATCGCCGCCATGCACCACACCACGACCCTCCTTCACGCGGAGGGCGGTTTCAGCCACGAGGGAAAGACATTGCTCGTATGCATCATCAACAAGCATCAGATCACAAAACTGACGGAGATCCTGAAACGGTATCCGGATACGTTTGCCAGCATCTCACAGGTGACGGATACCGTGGGTAATTTCAGAAGGGACAGGAATTCCTGATCCGCTTTCTGTCTGTGAAAACATCGGAGCCGGACACGGCAGGCCAGACGGAGGAAGAATACGGATGACGAATGAAAAGATCAGCCTGATCTTTGACTGCGACGGCACACTGATCGATTCCTATCCGGCGATCACGGACGCGGCCCGCCGGCTTTTTCTGGCGCACGGCGTCGCGTGCGATACGGAGGATATCCGCAGGCGGGCGCTGCATACATGGCTGTCCCGCTGCATTGAGGATATCGCGGCGGAAAACGGACTTGACCCGGGGATGATGGTGCGCGATCTGGCGCGCTTTCCGGAGGACCCGGCGATGATCAGACCCATGCCGCACGTGGAGGAACTGCTGCGGTGCGGCATGTTCCGCTGCTTTGTCTATACGCACCGCGGACCGGGCTGCAGGCAGATCTTCTCCCGGCTGGGGTTCATTGACTGCTTTGAGGATATTGTGGACAGCAGTTATCATTTTCCCCGAAAACCGGACAGCGCGGGTGTTGATCATCTGGTGGAAAAATACGGACTGGACCGGCACAGAACGTATTATGTCGGGGACAGGTCCATTGACATCGAATGCGGGCTGAACGCAGGAGTCGGCACGATCTTTCTGAAAAGCAGCGGGCTGGATATCGACTGCTCGCGGGCGAGCTTCACGGTCGGCGATCTGATAGAGATCGAGGAACTGCCGTTCCCGGGATGAACGGAAAAAGCAGGAAAACAGATCCGGCGGATGCAGGGAAAATGCATCCGCCGGATCCTTTTTATGAGATGGCTGTTCAGGACTTTGTGAAGCGGAAAACGTTCCAGGAGAGCTTCGGCAGGATCGCGGAGCAAATGCCTTTTTCGCATTTGCTGTTCTTTACGCGCACGGGTACGAGCACGTCCGGAGCCGCAAAGGTGTTGGCTGCTTCCGGATCTTCCGAGTACATGGTGAGATGCTCCTCAAACCGCCAGCCTTCGAAGCCGCGGGCATCCAGTGTGAATTCACCTTCCTCCTCCCAGTCGGCGTTCAGGACAAAGACAGCCATTTCCGTGCCGTCCGCGCTGACGGCGGCCGCGGACTGAATGTAATCGGCGTTCTCAAAGCCGGCATACTGGTTCATGTCATCAATGGCATAGCCGTCCACATCATAATGTTCGCATTCGGTCACGGCCTGCAGGGAAGTGCCGCCGGAAAAACGCATCATCTGTGTAAACGGATAATACGCGGCGCCGCGCCATACATGCTCGCGGTCTGAGGCGCACAGGTCTCCGAGACCGCCGGTGGCGCAGCCGATCTTCACGCGGTCCGCGTGGCGCAGCAGGGTCAGCAGCACCGTGCAGGTGCCGAGCGCGCGGACCATCTCGCCCGCGCCGGCGGGCCATTTGCGCATGTCATCCCAGTTGTCCGGATCATGATGCACATAGGTCTGCTCCGGGTCAAACCGGTAGAATGTCTGCTCCGGCATACGGCCGCACATACCCAGCGTGGCTTTGCCGGCGGGGCGCATCATGGAGCCGAACTCGTCAAAGCTCAGCATCATGGTCCGCTTGAGGCGGTGCTTTGCTTTTACATAGTCGCACAGACCGATCTCCGTGCGGATGTAGTCCTCAAAGGCCTGATATCCGGCCAGCATGCCGGCGATGTTGCCGACGGGCGCGGAATGGTAATGATGCATGGAGATCATATCCACGGTCTCGTAGCATTCCTCCAGCACCTGACGGTCCCAGTCCGGATAATGGGAGAGGAAGGGAGAGGAGGAAACGCAGGCGGCCGTCTGTATGGTCGGATCAATGAATTTCATGGCCTTGGACGTCTCATGCGCGAGAATGCCGTATCCCCGCGGATCCTTTTCCCAGGAAGCGATCTGCCACGGACCGTCCATTTCATTGCCGAGATACCATACCTTCACGCCGTACGGCTTCGGATGCCCGTTTGCCGCGCGCAGATCCGACCACCAGCTGCCGCCGGGAAAGTTGGTATACTCCACGATATCCGCCGCGTCGCTCAGCGTGCCCGTGCCGAGATTCACGGTATACATCGCTTCGGCGCCGGTCATCTCCGCCCAGCGGAGGTATTCGTCATGCCCGACATCATTCGGGATGAACTGGTGCCAGGCCAGATCCAGCCGGACCTTCCGCTGCTCCTTCGGGCCGATGGAGTCCTTCCAGCTCCAGCCGGAAACGAAGTTGCCGCCGGGTAGACGCACGGAGGGCAGCGCGGCGGAACGAAGCCCGTCGATAAAATCATGCCTGAGCCCCATCTCGTCCGCGGAGGGATGCTTCGGGTTGTACATGCTGCCGTTGACCATTTTGCCGATGGGCTCGAGAAAAGCACCGAACAGCTTCGGGGAGATCTCACCGATGCCGAAAGAGGGATGGATAGTGATACGCGATTTTTTCATATACAGATCCTCCGATCCTGATTTGCGGGTACGGTTTTGTGTCTATCATAACCGCCATCGGTAAGGATTGCAATCCGGATAAGAAAAGAAAAAGGAACGCCGTTCCGTCCAGCCGGTTCAAAACGGGAAATTTCAACGGAAACAAGGCTTAAAATATTTTTGTAACAAATATTGACTTTCTTTGACCTTCGAGTATAATAAAGATGCCGGATGAAAGAACCGGCAGATATAAAACACAGGATCCTGAACCAATGCAGAATTCCCGCCGGTCAGCTGTGCCGGATGGGAGCGGACGAGTGAACGGAGGTATGATGATGAACGATTTTCTTCCTTCTGTTTTCGGAGAAAACCTGATGGATGTTTTCAGCGATTTTGACCGCAATTTCTTCCGCGGCTGCGGTAATGCCGAACGTGCCCTGTACGGCAGGCATGCCCCGCATATGATGAAGACCGATGTGAAGGAGACAGAGAACGGTTATGAGCTGGATGTGGAGCTGCCGGGCATGGCGAAAGAGAACATCCGCCTGGAACTGAACCGCGGATGCCTGACGATCACCGCAGAGAAGAATACCGTGAAGAACGATGAGGACAAGGACGGCAGGGTCCTCCGCCGGGAACGGTATTCCGGTACGATGCGGCGCAGCTTCTATGTGGGTGAGTTCCTGACCGAAGAGGATATCAAAGCCGCCTATACCGACGGTGTGCTGCACATCAGCGTTCCGAAGCGGGAAAAGGTGCAGACACCCGAAAAAAAGACCATCCTGATCGCCTGAGCTGTACGGTTTTGTGCCGGAACAGCCGGTAAAGGCAAAGAAACGGGCGGCGCGGATCAGATCCGCGCCGCCCGTAAGGCATATAAAGTCATACACTCAGTTTCTTTTCCATCAGACGCGCGGTCGCGATCCAGCCGGCAATGCAGACCGCCAGCACCGCGATGCTCTTGAGCAGGAGCGTCTGTGACGGAACAGCGCCGGAGACCAGAGAGACCAGTTTGCCTGCGAGCGTCGAAAGCACGATGAAGAGCAGAAACGCCAGCAGACCGCCCAGCTTTTTGCCTTTGAGCAGGGAAGTGGCAAGCACATCGGCAAAGAACGCGAGAACGACCGTTTCCACCCACTCGATCACGGTCTCAAACACGAAGGTGAGCGCTTTGGCCATGTCGATATTGATCTCCAGGTTCGCAACCTGTTTCATCATTTCAAACAGTTCCTGAATATCACTGAGCTTCGGGAACTTGTTCATGATCAGCTTCAGGTCCAGCAGGCAGATGCCGAAAAAGACCGCTCCGGCAAGCAGGACGGACACTGTACATTCCAGCACTTTCGCGCCCAGGATCTTATAGGTGGAATTGGGCGTCATGAAAAGCATATACCCCTGTTTGGAGTTGATATCATGATGAAGGGTCACAATGGAGTAGATACCGATGAAGAATACGGCGAGGAAGGAAGCGAACACGGTCAGCACCGCGATCATCAGGGTGGATTCTTCCTTGCCCTGCGAAATGGTGTAGAGCAGGAAGCCCTGAAGAACGACGAACAGACCCAGCATGATCAGCTTGGGCATCAGCGTTTTACGCATTTCATACTTGAACAGCTTTAACATTGTTCCGCCTCCTCTCAGTCCTGCCCCGCGTGACCGAATACCTGACGGTAACGGTCAGCCAGGGAAAGCCCTTCATTTTCCTGCATATCGCGGATGTCCTTCACTTCCACCAGGTGCCCCTGGCTGATGAATACGGCTTTGTCGACGATCGCTTCCAGCTCCTCCACCAGGTGGCTGGAGATGAGGAGCATCTTATCCGGACCGGCGACGTTCAGCACGACTTTGCGGATGTCGTCACGGGCCAGCAGGTCGATGCCGTTGAAGGGCTCGTCCAGCATATAGATCTTCGCGTCGCGGGCAAGGTTCACGGCGATCTTCATCTTTGCCGTCATACCGGATGAAAGACCGTTGATCTTCGCTTTCGGATCCAGACCCATCTGCGAGAGCAGCCGGTTGTACTCATCAGATGAGAAATCCGCGAAGAAATCCGCATAGTATTTGCCGGCATCACGGATGGTCATCCAGCTGTAGAAATACGGTTCGGTGGAGGCGTACGCGATCTCCGCGCGGCTTTTCAGGTTCACGGGCTCGCCGTCATAGAAAACGCTGCCTTCCGTCGGTTTGATCAGACCGGCGGCCATTTTCATCCATGTGGTCTTACCGCTGCCGTTGGGGCCCAGCATGCCGTAAATATGGCCCTTTTCAAGGCAGAGCGATACGTGATCGACCGCTGTGAGCGAGCCGAACTTTTTGGTCAGTTCTCTGCTTTCAAGCATATTGCAATCCTCCTGAGGTTTAGTGGCTTTGTTCGCCGCAAAGCAAATAATCAATAAATTATAGCACTATCATGTATCGGCGGTCAATTCGTACAT
>JAUNQH010000039.1:20150-23207 GCA_030536295.1 Clostridia bacterium
GAAAAAATGTATAATGCCAATCATGACGGCGGCCGCGGGCATGCCGGACTGACGGATGACAGGAGCCGGCAATGATCTATATCGACAGGTTCGTACTTCCGATCGATGAAGAGGAAGACATCATCGGTGCCGTGATGGCGCGCAACGGCGGTATGTACGAGTACATTGACAACCCTTATCCGTGCCGGGTCTTTCCGGAAAAGGAACTGAAGGAGATCTTTTTCAGACCTGTGACGATCTTTTACGGCGGAAACGGATCGGGGAAAAGCACCCTGCTGAATCTGATCGCCGAAAAGGCAGGACTGAAGCGCGTCGCGCCGCATAACAGCGGGGAGACCTTCGACCTGTATGTGGAAAAATGCGGAATGACCATGGCGGAGGATGACTGCGGAGAACGCTGTGCGATCCCGGAAGGGAGCCGGATCATCACCAGCGATGATGTGTTTGACTACATGCTGACGCTGCGCACGGGAAACGATGAGATCACCGAGAGCAAGACCCGGGTCAGGGAGGATTACGCCTCTCTGAAATACGGTAAAAACATCCGCTTCACCGGTATGGATGTATATGAGGAGTACCGGATGCAGGTGATGAGCCGAAAAAGATCCGTGAGCCGGCGGGCCTTTATCCGCGAAATGGCCGGCAGTGAAACGGCGCTGCACAGCAACGGCGAAACTGCCCTGCGGTACTTTGAGGAACGGTTGGAGAACGATACGCTGTACTGCCTGGACGAACCGGAAAACAGCATGTCGCCGAAGCTGCAGCTGGAACTGGTGAAGATCATCGCGGAGATGAGCCGCCTGTGCGGCTGTCAGTTTATTATCGCCACGCATTCGCCCTTCCTGCTTGCAATGGACGGCGCCCGCATCATCGATCTGGACAGCCGCCCGGCCCGGTACCGCAACTGGTGGGAACTGGAAAACTGCCGTACCTATTTTGAATTCTTTGACAAGCACAGACATCTGTTCATATGATCGTCCGCCGCCGAGCTGCCGGCGGTTTTTTGCCCCGGTCCCGGAAGCATTTACGGTTCCTGTTTCCCCGATAAGTGATCCTTATATCCGGTCAATGTTGACAAGCGATCATGCGGTTTCTATAATGTCAAGTGACCGAATGGTCTCTTTACGGATGCGGAGGCTGCTATGGAAAACACAACGAAGGAAAAGATCCTTGACGCGGCGCTTGTCAGCTTTGCGGAAAACGGATATAAAGGAACGAACCTGAGGGGTCTCGCGGCCGGAATGGGGCTGAGCAAGTCGGCGCTCTACCGCCATTATGAAAGCAAGGAAGCCATCTGGCACGCTTTGCTGGATAAAATGGAAGCGTATTATCGTGAATGTTTCGGCTCTCCGGATCATTTGCCGGAGATCCCGGGATCATGCGACGCGCTTTTTTCCCTTACCATGCACATGGTGGATTTTACGATCCATGATGAGAAGATCATCCTGACGCGGAAGCTGCTTCTGACCGGGCAGTTCCACGACGAGCGTGTGAAAAGCCTCGCGACCGCGCATTTTGTGAACGGAACCAAAGAGATGTTCAGGAGCATCTTTGAAAAGATGATGGAAGCGGATCTTCTGATCAAAGACGATCCTGATATGTTGGCTTTGACTTTTACCGCTCCCGTTACGATGTTCATTCATTACTGTGACCGCGAGCCCGAAAAAGAGCCTGAGATCATAAAGCAGATCGAAGCATTTGTGAAACATTTTATCGGAATGTACCGGAAAAAGTAAAACAGCCGTATTCCGGCCGGACTCTGGCTGATGAAGCAAAAACAGACCGTCTTATCAGGCCGGTCAGGTCAATATGGAGCGATGGAGAAATATACGATGAAAAGAGAGCTTGGGATCGCGCGCTGCGGATTGGCGTGCTGTTTGTGTTCGGAAAACGTGACCTGCAAGGGCTGCAGGAGGGACGGCTTTCTGGAACTGTCCTGGTGTAAGGATGCCGAATGGTGTGAGGTCCGCAAATGCGGCATTGAAAAGGACCTGAACGGCTGCTATGAATGTGAACCGGCCCAATGCCGTAAAGGATTGTATGCGGAGAAGATCAAGGCAAGGGCTTTTGCGGAATTCGCGCGCCGGTATGGTGTTGAAACACTTCTGGATCATCTGGAACGCAATGAACAGGCGGGTATCATATATCATCGTGAAGGCATCATGGGGGACTATGATGATTTTGATGATCTTGAAACGCTGATCGGTTTTATCATGACAGGGAAAAGATGATCAACGCAAGAACCGCAGCTGTACTGATTGATCTGCAGGAGATGAGAGAATGCCTGACCGGAATAAACCGCTGGAAGACTATACAAAAGAAGAACTGCTTGAAGCACTGAATTCAAAAAAAGAACTCGATTCATACTTCCTGCTCAATCTCGTTTATGAAGAAAACAGAAAGAACGATAAATACTATCCGTATTTCGATGATTTTCTGCAGATGATCTACGGCAGGACATCCTTTACAAGGATGCGCGGGTTCGGCCTTTGCGTATCCCTCGCGAAGTGGGATACAGAGAACCGGATCGACCGGCATCTGCAGGAAATGCTGATCCTGCTGGAGGACGAAAAGCCGACCACTGTCAGGATCGTGCTTTCCTCACTCCGGGACTTACTGGAGTGCAAGCCTTATCTGGCGGAAGTCATCAGGGATAACCTGAGCAGGATCGACTGCTCCAAATATAAGGACAGCATGGCACCGCTGGTCCGGAAGGACGCGGAAAAACTGATGACACGGATCGAGGACATTCTGAACTGAGGATCATCCCCATGGCATGGGGAGACCTGCCGGCGCTGAACCGGATGCGAAGGGGAAATGGATTTCCGTATTCAGCGCGCTTTGCGGAGGCGTGAGCCGGCCGCGGGGCGAAAAGATCACCGGGGGAAAAGCGATCCGGCAGTAATAAACGCGCAGATACGGATATAGTGACAGACAGATGAAAACGATCATCGATCAACAGCTGTAAATCGGTATAAGCCGTCCGGCAGAAGGCAGGAGTCTTCTGCTTTCTGATTATTGAATAATAAAGAATAATATTATTGAATAATAAAGAAT
>JAUNQH010000040.1:0-2222 GCA_030536295.1 Clostridia bacterium
CCGGCGCCTTCGGCAGCGGTATCGGGCAGGATGGTGACATTGCCCACGCCGTTGGTCCAGGGAGTATAGGAAGCACGGGCATCGGTGAACACGACCAGACCGTTTTCATCCTTGGTGTAGTGGATGCCTTCCACGCCGTAGTTGAGCAGGGTCATCAGGGTGGGATCGCTGTTCAGCAGAGCCAGGAACTTGAAGGATTCAACGGGATGTTCGCTGGCGGTGGAGATGGCGACCATGGCGCCCTGGGAAGCGGTGGTGTCAACATAGGGATCGGTGCAAGGCACGAAAGCCACTTCGATGCCGCGCTCGGCGGAAGCGGTGTACTCATAGCCCAGGGCATAGCTCTGGGTACCGATCAGGTAGCTGGCGGACAGCTGGGCATTCGTACGGGCATCATTGGAAGTTTCGGCAACGGCCAGAGCGGGATCAACGTAGCCGGCTTCGTAGTATTCGTGCATCTTGGTCACGAACTTCTTATATTCTTCGGTGGCGAACTTGTTGACGATCTTGCCTTCGTAGGGGCCGACCTGATCCACGTTGTCATGGTTCAGATACAGGCTCAGCAGGTTGGTGGAACCGGCGTCACCGGCAATGATGATGGAATCGGTCACCATTCTTTCAAGAACCATGGGCTCAACCAGGAAGGGATAGAAGCTGTCGCCCTTGACTTCCTTGGCTTTGGCGAACAGTTCACCGAAATCGTAGAAGGTCATGGCCTTGAAATCGTCCAGGGTGTAGCCCAGTTCATTCAGCAGGGTCACGTTCACGTCCCAGGTGTTCTGGGTCGCGAAGTCCTTGTAGCCGTTCACGGCGTAGATGCCCATGCCTTCGGCGCCTTCGATCGTAGCGGCGTCCATCAGGGCAGCGGGGATCGCGTTGACCAGATCCGCGCCGTATTCGGCGATCATGTCATCCAGCTTGACATAGTAGCCGTTCTTGGCGTAGGTATTGTACTCGTTGGAAGTCCAGGAGCAGGTGAAGTACATATCCACGTCGGTATCGCCGGCCACCAGGGAGTTGACGGCTTTCTCATCGAAGTCGCCCCAGGTGCCCCAGACAACTTCCAGCTTCGCGCCAACTTTGTCAGCGATGTATTCGTTGATCGCTTCCAGAACGGCGGTGTCGTCGGTAACGTTGTTGCCGTCGAGCATGATGGTGATGGTCGGAAGCTCATCGGCGGAAGCGATGCTGAGCATGCTCAGAACCATGATCGCCGCGAGTACGAGAGACAGGAATTTCTTCATTTGGGTTTTCCTCCTTTTTTTATTACAAACCGCCGGATCACACCCGCGGTGTGTATCGGATCGATATCAGCCCTTGACGGAGCCGATGGTCAGGCCTGCGACCACGTATCTCTGGAAGAAGGGATACGCGCAGGCGATCGGGATCACGATGAAAACGACCAGCGCCATTTTCAGTGACTGCGAAGGCAGCTGCTGGGCAGCCACAGCAGCGTCCGCGCCCAGGCGTGAGCTGTTCTTGGCCAGGAAGTCAGCGTTGCGCTGCATGCGCATCAGCAGATACTGCAGCGGAATGATATCGGTGTTCTTGTTGATATACAGCAGCGAGAGGAACCATTCGTTCCAGTAGCCCAGCGCGGTCAGCAGCGAGATCGTCGCGATGCCGGGCTTTACGATAGGCAGTACGATGCGGACCAGTGTGCAGTATTCGCCGCTGCCGTCGATCGTCGCCGCCTCGATCAGTTCATTCGGAACCGTTGTCTGGAAGAAGGTCCGCATGATGATCACATTGAACGGGCTGAACAGCATGGGCACGATCAGCGCGGCGTAATTGTCGGACAAGCCGAGCACGCTCTTGCAGATCACGTAGGTGGGCACCAGACCGCCGCCGAAGATCATGGTAAAGAAGCTCAGGAAGTTGAAGAACCCGCGATATTTGTAATCCTTCCGGAACAGCGGATAGCTGTACAGAACGATCATGGCGACACTGAGCAGCGTGCCGACGATCGTGATCAGGAATGAGTTGAAATAGCTGCGCCAGAGCACGTCGCCGAGCTTCAGCACATAGCTGTACGCTTCCGTGGATAATTCGATCGGGATAAAGGAATAACCGATCTGACGGATGCTCTCTTCCGAGGAGAAGGAAATGATCACGACAAAGAGGAACGGTACGATACAGCACAGCGAGAAAACCGCGAGGATCACGTGGAAAACTGCTTCCGTAGCGGGACTGAAATGATTCAGCACCGGGTGCTTTTTGCT
>JAUNQH010000040.1:2232-23191 GCA_030536295.1 Clostridia bacterium
GATTCGGCAAAACGGTATTTTCCATTTTCTCTTTCCTCCTCTCAGAACAGGCTGCTGTCCGAATCGATCTTGCGGACGATCGCGTTGGTGCCGATGATGCAGAAGAACCCGACCAGACTCTGCAGGAATCCCGCGGCGGTACTCATGCCCAGGTTGTGGGTATTGGCGTAGGCTCTGTAAACATAGGTATCCACGACCTGCGTCACAGGATAGAGCATGCCGGAGTTCTGGGGCACATTATAGAACAAGCCGAAATCGGCATTGAAGATCTTGCCGACGTTCATGATCAGCAGAATAATGATCATCGTGCGGATATTCGGGAGCGTAACGTGCCATATCTGCTGCCATTTGGTCGCGCCGTCCACCGCGGCCGCTTCATACTGACTCGCGTCGATCCCGGTGATCGCCGCCAGATACAGCACCGCCGAATACCCTGTATTCTTCCACACATTGCACAGCGTCAGGATCAGCGGCCACCATGTTGTATCCTGATAGAAGCTGGTCGGCTTCAGTCCGGCCTGTTTCTGCAGGGCGGGAATCAATCCGCTGGTGGGATCCAGGAAAGCCAGTACGAAGTAGCTGGCAACGACCCAGCTCAGGAAGTACGGGAAAAACATCATCGTCTGATAGGTCTTGGCCAGGAAACGCTTCCGCAGTTCGCTCATCATGATGGCAAACGCCACGGAGATGATCAGACCGAGAATGATCCACACCAGGTTGTAGCACAGGGTGTTCCGGATCATGACCAGCGTATCCGGGGATTTCAGAAATTCGAAATTCTTGAGCCCGACCCACTCGCTCCGGAGGATATTGTTCCAGAAAGTGTTCGGCTTGTACGCCCGGTAGTTTTTGAACGCGATGGTAATGCCGAAGATGGGCAGATAGCGGATCAGCAGCAGCCAGATCGCCCCGGGCAGAACCATCGTTGTCAGCCAGAGATTTTTCTTTCTGCTCCCGGAGGAGATTTTCCCGGACGCGGTCATGGAAAGCAGCCCCTTTCATGGTATGGAATCGAAAAAACGTAAAAGACCTGATGACGTTATTTGACATTTATTTATGTTTTCATTATAGGATACGACCGCGGGCATTTCATCGTCGCGAATTGCTTTTTCTTGTCTGTGATTGCCAATCCGAGACAAAAAATGACACGCTCTTCTCTTTTTCTTTTCCTTTGGCGGATGATATGATATGATAGTCACAAGACAGTCGACAAATACATATTCGGATATTCAGGAGGATCTCTTCATGCGTTACGGATACTTTGATGACGCAGCCCGGGAGTATGTGATCGACCGGGTGGATGTACCCTTTTCCATGACCAACTATCTCGGAACACAGCGGATGGGCGCCGTGATCAATCACACAGCCGGCGGATACTGCTGGCTTGACAGCCCCCAGTTTCACAGGATCACCCGTTTCCGTCCCAACGGCGTGCCGATGGATTTTCCCGGGCATTATGTGTATATAAAGGATGAGGAAGACGGCAGCTTCTGGTCCGCGAGCTGGCAGCCCGTCGGTCCGGATCTGAGTGAGAACCGCTATCTGTGCCGCCACGGTCTGGGCTATTCCGTTTTTGAAAGTGATGTCCGGGGCATTCATACCGCTCAGACCCTGTTTATCCCCAGAGAGAGCGGGAAGGATGACCCCGTGGAGATCTTTGATGTCCGTGTGCGCAACAACAGCGACCGCGAGCGCAGCCTCAGCGTATACGGATACGTTGAGTTTTCCTTCCATGATATCGACATGGACAACCAGAACTTCCAGATGAGCCTCTACGCGGCCGGTTCACGCTATGAAAAGGGTGCCGTGATCTGCGACCTGCATTACGAGGAGAACAGTCATCAGTTCTTCGCCGCCGATTTCGTTCCGGACGGTTTTGACAGCGTACGGGACTCCTTTATCGGTCCCTGGCATACTGAGAAGGACCCCGTCGGCATCATTGCCGAAGCTCCGGCCGGCAGAACAGAGGAGGGCGGCAATCCCTGCGGCGCGCTGCAGAAGCGTTTTGTGCTCGCCCCCGGCGAGGAAAAGCGTTTCCTCTTTTATCTCGGGACCGGCGAAGCGGATGCCGCGGAGCAGGCAAGATCGCGCTATACCCCCGAAAAGGCAGATGCCGCCTTCCGCGAGCTGGCAGCGTTCTGGACCGGAAAGCTGGAAGCGCTCACCGTAAAGACCCCGCATGAGAACATGAACCGCAGTCTGAACATCTGGAACCTGTACCAGAGCGAGATCAACGTTCTGTTCAGCCGTTTCTCCTCCTTTATCGAAGTCGGCGGACGCACAGGTCTCGGATACCGTGATACCGCGCAGGACGCCATGTGCATCCCTCACGCGGAGCCGGACATGTGCCGCACGCGTATCCTGCAGCTCCTGAACGGTCAGGTCTCCGCCGGCTATGGTCTCCATCTTTTCGATCCCGCGTGGTTTGAAGACGGTCAGAAGGAGAAAGACAGCTCCCCCACCGTTGTCCCGACCGCCGGAGACAATAAGATCATACACGGGCTGAAGGATGCCTGCGCGGATGACGCGCTCTGGCTGATCCCCGCGATCGTGGAATATATCCGTGAGACCGGCGATACCGCGTTTGCCGATCTTGAGGTCCCGTTTGCCGATCAGGGCAGCGGCACGGTCTGGGAGCATATGAAGCATGCCCTGGATTTCTCCTACAGTCAGATCGGCTCCCACGGGATCACGAAAGGTCTGCGTGCCGACTGGAACGACTGCCTGAACCTGGGCGGCGGTGAAAGCGCCATGGTGGCGTATCTGCTTGTCTGGGCTTCCGGGCACTTCCTGGATGCCGCCCGCGCGCTCGGGCGTGAGGATGACATCCGGCACTACACGCCCCTGCTGGACAATATGAAAGCCGCCTGTGACCGCGAGCTTTGGAACGGGCAATGGTTCCTCCGCGGCTTTACAGCGGACGGGCGCCCCATCGGCGCCGTGACGGACGAAGAAGGCAAGGTCCATCTGGAAAGCAATACCTGGGCTGTCGCTTCCGGCGCGTCCGGTCATGAGCGCGGTCTGAAGGCGATGGATGCCGTGTATGACTGGCTGTACACGCCCTACGGGCTCATGCTGAACGCGCCCGCCTATACAAAGCGGGATGACGGGATCGGCTTTGTCACCCGCGTCTATCCGGGCATCAAGGAAAACGGCGCCGTTTTCAGCCATCCCAACCCCTGGGCATGGGTCGCCGAATGCAAGCTTGGCCGCGGGACCCGCGCGATGGAGCTGTATGACGCGCTGCTGCCGGAAAACCAGAATGATATCATGGAGATCCGTCAGGCGGAGCCCTACACTTACTGCCAATTCATTATGGGCAGGAATCATACGGCGCACGGCCGCGCCCGCCACCCGTTCATGACCGGAAGTTCCGGCTGGAGCTACTATGCCGCGACGCGGTATATGCTGGGTATCCGGCCCGGTTTTGACAGTCTGACCGTGGATCCGTGCATTCCCGCCGCGTGGGACGGTTTTGAAGTCACCCGCGAATGGCGCGGCGCGACCTATGTCATCACCGTAAGGAACCCGGAACATGTTGAGCATGGTGTCCGTTCCGTCGAGCTTGACGGAAAAGCGGTCGAGACCGTGCCGGTTCAGCAGTCCGGCATCCATACGGTCACCGTAATCATGGGATAAGGAGATCACTCGCATGCGGATCATCAGGACCATCCGGTTCCAGTTGATGGCCATCATCCTGATCTGTTATCTGATACCCACACTGATCCTCGGTCTGTATATCCACAGCACGCTGATCCCGGATATTCAGAAAAAGACTGAAAACATGCTGGGTATGGAAACGGAAAACGCGCTGGACCAGAGCATGAAGAATCTGGAAAGGATCTTCACGCTGGCCAGAGACGCCACCTATGACGGCGAACTGAATGCAGCCTGGGCTTCTCAGGGTGGAGACCCACTGAATCGTGCCGGCTTCATCCGCCTGACCCGGAACTACATCGAGCGCAAGTATAACCGCGAGGATCTGCTGACATTCGCCGGCTTCTTCGCGCTCGATGATCCGGAGCTGTTCCTGTATAACCGCAGCGGATATCAGGCCGCGGAGCACTTCGCATCCGCCCGTAAAGCGGATATCCTGGAGATCGGATGCACTTTGGATACGGAATGCCGGATGGTGCGGATCGGGGATGATTTTTACCTGATCCGTGAATTGATGGATAACGCGTTGTCTCCTTACGGTATACTGGTTCTGGGCATCAACCGCGATCTGTGCATGGGCGGGCTGGACGCGCTTGCGGACAGCTGGAGCGCTTCCGCCGGGATCCGGATCACCGGCACGGAGAGCGGAAGTATTACGGAATGGGGCATGCGATCCGACATACGATCAAGCGAAGGCCCCGCCGGTCTCACCCGCCTCGATCAGAACGACATGTGCTATTCCGCGGTCAGGGAAAACCGTGATGTGATCCTGAGCATCACCATGACGATCCCGGTCAGCCGGATCTATGGAGAAACACTTTCATTCCGCAATCTCGGCGTTTTCCTGGTTCTGCTGCTGGTTCCCGCGCTTCTGATCGTCGCGGCTTATGTATGGAACAGGATCGTCAGACCGATCCGCAACCTCAGCAGCGCCGCCGGCCGTATCGAAGCCGGCGAACTGGGCGTCACGGTGCCGTCCGCAGGCGGAGATGAGCTTGGTCAGCTGAGTTCATCGTTCTCCCACATGAGTCTCCGGCTGAAGGATCTGATCGACCGGACATACAAGGAGGAGATCGCCCTGCGGGACGCGCAGATCCAGGCAATGCAGAGCCGGATCAACCCGCATTTTATCAACAATGCCCTTGAATCCATCAACTGGCAGGCGCGAATGGAAGGCGCCGACTCCGTTTCGGCAAGCATTGAATCCCTGAGTGTATTGCTCAACGCCTGCATGAGCCGCCGGGGCCGGAGACTGGTTCCCCTCGCCGAGGAGCTGGAAGTGGCGCACGCGTATTTTCATTTTGTCCTGCAGCGTTTTGGCGACGCGCTGAATATCACGGAAGATATCCCGCGGGAGACCCTGAGCGCGGTCCTTCCGCTGCTGACGATCCAGCCGATCATCGAAAATGCCGTGGAACACGGCATCAATCCGGCCGGAGGCGGAACGATCACGCTGAAAACGCGGATCCGGGATGAAAGACTTCACCTTGAGATCCGGAACACGGGAAAGGAGCCCGGCGAGGAAGACCTGTGCAGAATGCGTTCGGCTTTATCCGCGGAGCACAGTGAAAACGGACATCTGGGGCTGGCCAATATCAGCAGCCGTCTGCGGCTGATCTATCAGGGGAAGGCGTCCATCTCCGCCGAAGTGGAAGATCATGAAACAGTGATCCGTCTGGATATACCGGTCCGCATGGAGCCCGCCGCCGCGGACGCGGTACCGGAAAAGGCGGAAATCATAATGTAAAAAGGAGGCAGCCGGCATGAATAGATACCTGAAGCATCTCTGCACCCTGTTCTTATGTCTCTGCTGTCTGCTTTCCGTATTGCCCGCCGCTGCCGGCACAACGCTGACCATCACCAGCAGTTTTGCCGGTTCAGATCAGGCGTCGGTGACCTACTCGGAACTGCTGAAAGAGTTTGAGGCGGAAACGGGCTACAGCGTGGAGGACCGTTCCGCGCCCAGCGATGAAACATGGAAGGCCGGGGTCCTGAACGATTTTGCCGCCGGCAATGAACCGGATGTCCTTTTCTTTTTCGCGAACAGCGCGGACTCCGCGCCGCTGCTTCGCCGGGTCGTTCCCGTCAGTGAGATCCTCACGGCATACCCGGATCTGGCCCTGAGCGAGGAAGAAAGCCTGCGCGAGAGCGATGGCAATGTTTACGCGATCCCGGTGCGCCCCTATTTTGAGGGTCTCTTTGTCAACCGTGATCTGTTTGACCTGATGAACATCCCGCTCCCGAACACGTGGGAAGACCTGATGACGGCGATCCGCCTTTTCCGCGAAAAAGACATCACGCCCATCGCGGTATCCCTGTCGGACATTCCGCATTATCTTGCAGAGTTCGCCATGCTGGCCTGCTGCACGGCGGATGAGTACTCGCTGCGGCCGGAGCGCCTTGAGGATGTGCCGGAAAGCTGGTTCAGGGCCATGGATCTGATCCATGAACTGTATGACGCCGGCGCATTCCCGGATAACGCGCTGACCACCTCGGAATCGATCACCAGTCAGCTGTTTATTGACAAAAAAGCCGCCATGCAGATCGACGGCAGCTGGTTTACAGGCTCCTTACCGGAAAATTGCCGGGACAGCGTCATGGTGATGCCGATCCCGGCCGTGAACGGCGGGACCCCCGGTGTGATCGGCGGAACCAGTATGGGCTTCTATCTGACCAGAAAAGCGTGGAACAGCACGAACCGCCGGGACGGCGCGGTCCAGCTGCTCGCCTGGATGACGCGCCCGGAGAGTATCAGCCGCCTCGAATATCCGGATGACGAGACCTTGCTCAGCCGGTCCAGCTGGAATCTTGTCAATGAAAGCGAAGTCCTGCTGGCCCCCCTGCAGGACGATATGAATAAGGATGCCAGAGAGACCTGGCTTCTGACCTGTATACCTGCCGTTGCCTCCGGATCCATGACGCCGGAGGAATGCTGGAACCGTGTCTTTGAAAAGAATCCCTTCACAAAGTGATCTTTCCTGAGATTAGGAGGATGCCCATGTACCGGGTCATACTGGTGGATGATGAAAGGATCATCCTGGAAGGTTTGAAGAAAGTCGTTCCCTGGGCGGAACTGGGCTGTGAAGTAGCCGCAACCGCGACAGACGGACTGGAAGGGCTGGAAAAGATCCGTTCTCTCCGTCCCCATATGATCCTTACGGATATCCGCATGCCCAATGTGGACGGGCTTTCCATGCTCGCCGCGGTCCGCAGCGAATTCCCCGGCATCCAGGTCTCTATCCTCACAGCATACCGGGATTTTGATTACGCCCAGCGGGCCATCAATCTCGGCGTCACGCGATACCTGCTGAAACCGAGCCGCATGCCGGAGATCCTGGATGCGATCCGTACCATGAGCGCGCGTCTGGATCAGGAGAAAGAACTGTACGGATCATTCTTCAATTTTGAATCCTGCAGCGAAGAAGCGGACGGAAACGGAATGCCCCTTTCCGGGGAAAACGCTGACGAAAGCGCGGAAAACAGCGAAGCCGGTAACTATGTCGTCAGGCTCGCGCTGGACTACATGCGCCGTAACAGCGGCGAAAGGCTGAGCCTGTCCATGGTAGCGGATCAGGTATATGTCAGCCAGTGGCACCTTTCCAAACTGCTGAACCGGTATACAGGCAAAAGCTTCTTTGACCTGCTCGCGGCCATGCGGATGGAACGGGCAACGGAACTGCTGAAGGATCCTTCCCTGAAGATCTATGCCGTCGCGGAAATGGTCGGCTATACGGATGTGGCCAATTTCAGCAGGAATTTTAAAAAGATCATCGGCAAAACACCCGGCGAATACCGGGATGCCGAAGGTTGAAAGCCGCACAAAAAAAGAACCTTGCCGGGCATTTTGATCCGCCCGGCAAGGTTCTTTTTATTCTTCCGGAATATATACCGCCAGCCTGTTTGTTTCCGTATCGCGGTCGGCATGGTAATGATATGTGCCGTCAGGCGTGATCACGTCGCGGTCGAATTCATCACCGTTCACTACCCGCATCACAAGGCTGCTGCCGAAATCATTGTACATGGTCACAGTATTGTCATCACACAGCACATTGCCCGAGGTCACGATAAATCTGTCGTTCCTGCTGCCGAAAACGCAGCCGTCGGCCGCCTGATAGCTGCCGCATACAATACCGCCGTTGATATGGCACAGGGCGGAACCCGTAACGCTTCCGTATCCGCGCACTCTGTTTCCCTCGCCATAGAACTGCGTACGCCCGCCGGCGTTTTCAATGGAGATCCGCCCGCTGACGGACCCGATGCCGCACCCGATATTGCAGTGCACAGTCGCCTTTACATCGCCGCCGGAGAAGATCAGCCTTCCCTCGGCGCCGCTCAGCGTGCCGATCGCTGCCGCTGTCTCTCCGTCAGCCGTTACGGACAGGACGCCGCTGTTTCTGATAAAGGCATTGCCGTTCAGCGAACCGATGCCCACCGCATAGTCGCCCGAGCAGAATACGCTGACCATGGCGTACGCGCCGGCGGCAACATTGATATTTTCCTTCGCGCAGCCGATGCCGATCACATTGATGCCTCTGGCGTTTATGGCGATCCGGCCGGAGATCAGACGGATATTGCTTCCGTTGCCCTTTCCGCCGCCGATGGCGATCACTTTGTCGCCATATGAGAACAGGGACAGTTCACCGCTCATGTCGACCGTAATATTGCCGCAGGCATCATTATAGTTGGCACCGATGCCGACGGAGAAATTACGGTTGTTGTTGATCGTCAGATTTCCTTCTCCGCACAGGATCAGCTCGGAATCCGGCGGCACAAGGATACCTTCCTTGTTGAACGTATTGTCGCCTTTCAGTATGATCCTGGCCCTGCTGCCGTGTCCGATCTGGAACGTGGTCTCCACGGCGCCGCGGATATTGACATTCTCCAGGATGATCTCGCTTTCCGTATTGTCGGGCACCCTGATCACCAGATCGACCGTGTTGTCCTTTTCGCCGGTGAATGTGATCGTACCGCCCGGCACCGTTACATATGTATATTTTCGCAGCGCGAGCGCGACGATATTCACATTCTCGCCCGCCGATGCCTCATACACCATCATGTCATTGTCATATCTGGACAGGCGCAGGTTTTCGGCGATGATCTCCCTTCTGATCTCCGCCGGCAGCGCGGTAAGCGGTTCGGGTGCGGGCTTCGCGGTATAGTATCCCTGGATCAGGTCCACGCCGTATTCGATCACAGCGCTCATTTCCTCCGCGGTCTCAACACCCTCCGCAAGCACCATGATACCGTTATGCTTCGCGAAATCGATGGTATTCTTCACAAACATCTGCCGGTTGGCGTCATTCTGGATATTGCTGATCAGGAAGCGGTCGATCTTCACGATCCGCGGCGTGTATCTGATCAGATTGGCGATGTTGGAATGACCCGTGCCGAAGTCATCAATGGCCACCTGATTGGTCTCCCGGTCCTTACTGAGCCGTTTGAGCGCATCAAGCTCATCATCCGACATGGAATCCTGCTCCGTGATCTCGTAAACAAAGTGATCCATCAGTGAATGGTACTTCTCCCACAGCAGATCACAATCCTCAGGCGTCAGGAAATTGCCGGGAATGGTATTGATAAACAGCTTTCTGCCCCGGAATACGTCAAACTGGTTCGCGTAGACCTCCATGATGCCGAAGAAAGTCGTTTTTTCAATATCGTAAAGGCGGTTGAATTCCTTTGCCATGTTCAGCACATCAACAGGGCTCATCTTGATGCCGCCGCCTGTGCGCATCAGCGCCTCATAGCCGTAGATCGAACCGGTCTTCGCGTCAATGATGGGCTGGAAATGGTAGGTAAACAGACCGTTGTCCAGCAGATAGGAGAACGTGGAATACTGGTCCTTGCCGACATGCGTATGCTTGATCGCGTCAACCGGCCCGTGTTTCAGCAGGTTCTTATACATTTCATTGCCGGCATACTGCAGATAGGAATCCAGGTTTTCCTTCCAGCCGCGTCCGTCGATCGTGTAGCCGCTGTTGACTTCGATAATGAAGTCATTTTTGCTGGTCGTGTTGAATTCATCCAGCAGTCTGCTGAAAGCACTCATGGACAGCGTTACGCGTTCCGATATACCCTTCTCCGTTTCGCTTACGTTCAGCACCATGAACCGGTCGGGGGATATATGAGCGATATAGTGCTCACAGTCATGGTTTGCCTCTTCCAGCGCGGACGCGACAAACTTTACGGCGTCATGAATATCATGTGTGCCATAGTTTTCATAAATGAAATTATATTTCGGCATGCTGATCACGGAGACCGCAATACACTTGTTATGGTTATCCGTCACATTCGCGAACCGCTCAAACCACTCACGCGCGCTGAAAAGATTCGGTAGCCCGGTCGTGATGTTCTTGCGCGGCTGCAGGTCCTCCCCGTTGTTTTCTCCAGGCCGCAGCAGCTTCAGGTCCATCATGCGAAAAACGGACTTCAATGTGTTCACCACACGCAGATATTTGAATTTATCCGTGTTCAGTTCCTTCACATTGATGATATAGTAGCCGATACACTTACCGCGCAGCGGAAGCGGCTGCAGCACACAGATCGTTTCCTCCTGCGCGTACCGCATCGTTTCCGGAATGATCTGCAGCAGATCGGAATACAGTATTTCCGTTTTCCCGTGATTGGTCCTGGCAGACGGAATGACGATATATTCCTTATCGGACGGTTCCGCCGCGGGGAAAAGATCCCGCGCGTTCCTGTTCAGGCACAAAACGGAATGTCCCGAAATGATCTGTGAAAGCGCGTTCGGGAACAGGGACACATCATTGGATACCAGCAGTTTTTCCATCCATGAATACATATGTTTTTCATGGCGCAATGTCAGTGAAAGAACATCATTGGCATTTCTGCATCCCGGCAGCGAAAACAGCGGCTCCATCGGCAGCGTGTATTCTTTCTCCGCGGGTTGACCGCCGATGCGGCATTTGACCACATCCACACATATCCTGGTCGCGTCGCCGGGGCATATACGGCATGTCGGATACCGGTAAGCAAAGAATTCATTTGTTCCGATACCGCCGATGCCCGTCACAAGCACATCCGCCGATCTCAGGCTTTCCCGGGTCTCCACATACGCGCACACGGAATTCGCAATGCGATCATCCGTACAGAAGACCGCGTCCGGAATACCGTTTTCACGGATAAACGCTTTCAGTTTTTCGATGATGACCGCGTCCTTGGTGTCGCAGTATACGATGTTTTTCTTAAAAGAACCCGCGTTCTGATATACATCCGCGCACACCGCGCTCCGTTTGTCCTCTTCCGGATAACCGGACAGAAGCAGGGTGTTGCCGAACGGATGTATGTCAAAAGCGTGCCGCAGCAGCTCCGTAAAGGCAGGGGCAATGTCTTCCTTCAGGCTGATGCAGCCTTCCTGTTCCCCTCCGAAAAGCAGAACGGGCATATTGGCCTTCGTCGCTTCCGTACAGATCGACCGGCAGGCTTCTTCCCGCAGCGTATCATTTTCAAAAACGATCAGCGCGTCGATCACACCCAGGTGCACAGCCTCACATACCTGGACCGCGAGGCTGTTCTCTTCCTCACTGCCGGGCTCGGCGATCACTGTAAAAAGCATTACGCGGAAGCCGCTGGCGGACGCCTGTCTGTTCAGTTCATTGATCAGGTCATCGCAATTGAAATTCTGTGAATGTGCCAGACAAACGCCGATGGTCCTGTACTGAATGATCATGCTCTTGTCTCCCTGTCCATGAAAGATGTGAAGGCGGATGCGTAAATAACCGGATCATTCTCACTATGTAACTTTATTATATCATTTTCTGCGGCTTTTGCAACCGTCCGGAAGCTGTTTTTTCCGGCATCGCGGCTGTTTATTTTTCAGGAGGACGGATCACTTCACATAGTCCCGTATCGCCTGTTCCGTGACCTGCATGATCCGGTCCACATAGCCCTCTTTCCACAGAATGCACAAGTTTCTGTCCGGTGCCCACAGGTCATGATCCGGCCCGAGCAGCGCGTTTGCCCTGCAGCCCGCGCAGCATTTGCGCACATACGGGCAATCCCGGCATTCCGCGTTGTGTTCCATCAGATCTGAGATCCGGCTGCTGATATAGTCCATGTAGAAGCTGTCGCTCAGCGCGGCTTTCAGGCCGGTCTCAAGGATATTGGGGAATCCGTCAAGCTGATCGCTGTCCAGCATGGGCATACAGGGAACCATGCGTCCGTCCGGAGCGATATAGCCCTCAGACCGGAAAGCGCCGCACAGATGGACTTTATCAGCCTTATCCGTTCCGTCGCACCTGCATGGTATACAATCATACTCCGTTTTGCCCTTATACAGCTGCACAGCCGAGCACAGCATCAGATCCACGGGCATTCCGTCCATAAAGAAGTATGGAATATACGCGAGCACGGCATCCATATACTCGCGTATATCCATGTCATTGTCTTCCGCGTTTTTCCGCCATAACGCCGTCCGGTCAACTCCGGATATCTTGATCGAGTTCACTCCAGCTGAAGCCAGATATGATACAGTATCCCGCAGCACTGCCTGATTGCCTTTATGAAGACACACCGAGATATTGATTGGAAAACCGTGCGACACACAGCGTCTGATCGCGTCCCGCACCGCGTTTTCTGCTCCGGAGACACCACGCATCCAGTCATGACAGCCCAAACCGTCATAACTCATATTGAACGTCGGCTTCAGTCCCCGCTGCTCCAGTGCGTCCAGCAGTTCATCCGTCACCAGCCATCCGTTTGTGTAGATGATATCTGTCAGGATCCGTTTTTCGTTCAGATGATCTATGATCTGCATGAGATCACGCCGGATCAGCGGTTCCCCGCCCGTCAGGCTGACCCTCATCACCCCGCACTCCGCCATCTGATCGATGATGCTGAAACACTGTTTCGTTATCAGATCCTCCGTACAGGCATCCGGCGCGTCCATATAACAATGCCGACACTTGTAATTGCATCTGCCTGTCACGGACCACTGGATTGATTCCATCAGGCAATTATCATATTTACGATATTGCTGTAATCTGTGTATGGGCTCCGCATGCTCGCAGATACGGATAATGCCTTTCTTTACATACTCATCCATTCTGGCTTTCATCGCATGCTGACGCAGGTATCCATCCAGTTCAGTTTCGCCGTCACAAAGCAGCAGCAGTTCAAAACCCGTTCGGTCAACAGCCTTCGACGTGCAGTCCTTAAGATTGACCAGCGCGCATGTTTTATGTTTCCATCCGCGCAGAACATATGGTTTGTTCAATGCGGCAAACATCCTATCACTGCCTTCCGTCAAGTAAAAACCGCAGTGTTTTGCACTGCGGCATATTCAGGTTGAAAGCTTTCCACTGTTATGTTACCATCCGATACCATTATAGAACATTGAATTAAGTGGATCGGTAAACGATGAAGGAGTGCTCTTTGTAACCTTATCACTGCAGCTGCCATGTCCGGATTGTCCGCAGGCCTTTGTTTGTTTACCGCCGCAATCAATCATTGACTCCGTCACGATATCTTCTTCAAACTCTTCGATTTCCACGGTTGCCTTGACATACCGCTCTTTCATTCCGCGTACTCCTCCGCCTCTATCGCAACGGTCATCCGGTCAAGATATTCATCCAGATCCCTGTTTGCTTTTTCTTCATCCAGACCTTCGTACTTTTCCAGCATTTTCCGTACAAGGTCTTCTTTCGTGATGCCCTTTTCCAGCTCATGCCAGAAGAAAGCCCCGGTCCCGTTCGTCCGGATGAACCCGTTGAACACGTCCGCGGCTTCACCCACCGCCACGATCAGGTGATCATCCCCCATCGCGCGGATGATAAAGCCTTTCTTTGCCCTGTAGATCTTCAACCGGTCAGCCCTTCTTTCATCGTCCGGTATGCCAGCTCCGCGGCTTCCGTGCTGATGGTGCACCGCATCACATAGCACGGCACCGTTTTCAGCATCCGTTCCGCCAGGTCCAGAAAAAGATCCATCGTTTCCCCGTCCTTCGGCAGCAGCAGCTGTCTGAAAGCTCTCGGCAGTACTTCCTGCATATCGGTCTTCCGGATCGCGTTCTCCGTTCCCTGCTCCAGAAAACAGATCCCGCCGAGCGGATATGACACATTGCTTCCGTAGTTTTCCTTGCCCTGCCACGGCGTACCGAAAGCCATGAGCCGCTCACCGGCAAACCGGAGAACCGGCTTGTCGCCATTCACCACCGTGACCCGGTCACCCAGCAGTTCCCGCCACAGGCAGATATGCGTCGTCTTCCCCGTTCCGCTGGGCGCCGCGAAGGCATATGCCGTACCATCGACCGCGACCACCGCGCAGTGCATCAGGAACGCGTCATACCGAACCAGCCGCAGGCATATCTTCCGGAATATGCACAGGCTTTCCGCATATCCGCGGGAACAATCGGATGCTCTGATCTGATCCATGATCTCCGCGTTGGAAACGGAAACGGTAAACGCCGGATCCGCGTTCTCCGCAAGATAGTCCCGGCAGAATTCCCTGATGCATTCATACCGATGATCGATCCCGATCACAACATCAGCGATCCTCACACAGAACATGGATCAAACCTCACGCCATCAAGTATGCCGGAGATCCCGACACCTATACATAATGATATTATCACGGTTACATGGACAAATCAATAAAATAATGCAAAAATTTGATAAATATGCCGCGATGATCCTGCCGCGATCCTTTTGCGCGTGTCAATACGATCTGTTTTTCCGTTCCCGTTGCGTGTCCGTAAACAGTCATCCTGAAAAAAACGCGGGGATCGCAGGGATAACAAATGAAAACATCGAAATATACAGGGCGCTCTGAACGGGCATATCCTGATCATTCCGGGAGGCGGAAACAATGCCGGCTTTGCTGCTTGTGCTCTGTGTTCTCAGTTTTTCTTTCCAGTCCCTTTTTACAAAACTGTTCAACGATCATTTCCGCGGACCCGCCGGCACAGCGGAACCGGTCTTTTCCGTCACCTACGGCATCGTCATCGCGCTGACCACATTGATCACCGGCGCGTTCCGGTTCGCTCCATCCGGGCTGACCGTCCTGTTCGGTCTGCTGAACGCGCTGATGCTGATCCTCTACAATATGGCGATCATCCGTGCCGGCAGCCTGGGCTCCTATTCGTTCATGATGATCGCCAACATGTTCGGCGGCATTCTGCTTCCTGTTTTTACCGGAGTTCTTTTTCTGGGTGAAACGGTATCTGTGACCGGCATCATCGCGGTCGCGATGATGCTTGCGGCAATGGTTCTGCTCAACTGCGGCGGCGCTTCGGTCAAAACCGCGAAGAAGGGCTATTATCTGTGGTGTATCCTCCTTTTCCTCGCGAACGGGCTTTACGGCGCTTTCCTGAATATTCAGGCCACATTGATGAACGGTCTGGAAAGAACGGAAATGCTGGTGATCCTGTTTCTGTGTTCATCGTTGTTCACGATCGTCTGTGAAGCTGTCAAAGGCCGCCTCCCCTCCGTTGCGCGCGGGTACCGGATGGGCGTCGGATCGGGCGTTTATCTTGCCCTGTGCTGCATCTTTGCCGCCGCGGGCGCCAATCTGCTGCTGTATCTGTTTTCGGTCATGAATACCGATGTCGTCTGCACCGTTGATGACGGCGGCGTGCTCGTTCTTTCCATTTTGTATTCACTGATACTGTTTAAGGAAAAGCCCGCGAAACTGCAATGGCTGGGAATGGCCCTCGCAGTCGCGAGCATCGTACTGATCAATCTGTAATATTCCCGCGGTCCTCCCGCGTGTTTTCCGTCTTTCCGTCAACAGATCAGATCCCGTGTCTGCCGCAGACACGGGATCTTTTCATCAAAGGCCCGGTACAGGCCCACTCTCAGGCTCCGCTTCACGGAGCGCCGTTCCCGGCATCATCATTGTATCATCTTTTGAACCTGTCTGTCAGGATCTCGGGTTCAAGCTTAATGCCGTTCTTTTCAAACAGCATACGCAGCTCGTTCCACAATGTTTTGCGCATCGCGCCGGCATCCACGCCGTCGCAGTATATCATGAAACCGAGCTCGTAACCTTTTTCGCGCACATCCGAAACACCTGTCATAAACGGTCCGTCTTTGATCTTCGGATTTCTGAGCAGGATCCCTTCGCGTTCCCTGTCCAGCAGCTGCCCGATCTTTTCCGGTGATTCGCCGGTCGCAACACGTATGCCGACGAACAGCCTGAAATTCGGCGTGGAATGATTGGCGATCGTACCCAGCGAAGAATTGGTCACAATGTGCAGCTTGTGTTCAAAGTCAACGATCTTTGTGGAACGGATGCCGATCTCGCGAACGGTACCCGTGCAGCTGCCGGTCTCGATCTTGTCGCCGACCTTGATCGAACCGTCAAAGATGATCGCCAGCCCCGCAAGGATATCCGCGATCAGCTTGTTCGCGCCGAGACCGACGACAACGGACATGATGCCTGCCGATGTCAGCAGCGCGGAAGTGTTCATGCCCAGAAAAGAAAGGCAGAAATAGAAACAGACAAATACAGCCAGTATCTTGAGGAAGCTGCCGAACAGTCTGCATACGGTCTCCAGCCGCTGATCAAGCACTTTCAGCAGCAGATTCAGGAGCCGTCCAAGCAGCATCATGCAGGCGGCTACCGTACAGATCGTGATGATACACGCGGTCAGGGAAAAATATTCAATCCTTTCTCCCAGCGGGCATCAAAAACGAAACGGATCACCGAATTCTTGCTCAGCAGCGAATTCCGGAAGATATACAGCAAACTGACAACAACGGTAAAGATGATAAACACATTGCTCAGCACCGCGATCGTTTTCCGTCCCTTTTCGGATGTTTTCCACGGTTCTGCGGCAGTAATGCCGGGCAGGGTCTTTTCTGCGGTCCGGCCGTCTTCCGTCCGGTCTCCGGCGGAGATCTGCGGAGCGGCCAGCAGCAGCACCAGCAGCATCAGGATGATCACGGCTATATTCAGCAATACGTTCCCCAGCCGTTTGCTGTATACATCCGCGCGGGAAGTGACCACAAAATAGCAGCGCGTGTCGTTTTCATCACAGCTGCCCAGATATTTTGTGCCGTCCAGCATCAGGAAGCCGTTGAAGCTGTCCCTGAAATTGCTGTCCGTCAGCCCGTATTCAAGCGCGTCCTTTCCGATGAGGTATTCCGACGGGAACCAGGTGAAAACTTTGTCCAGCTTATCAGCCGCGAAGGCAAAGGTATCGCCCGTCGCGGCAAAGTTTTCCAGTACCGACTCATAGGACCAGTTTGTCCGGGCGCTGATAAGCTGCTGCGGTCTGATCACGATCCATACCAGCCCGCTGTTATCCCCGTTCTCGTCCTTCAGCGCGGCGCCGGCAATTTGATAAAGTTCCCCGCTGTCATCCGGCGCGGCCGGCTGGCAGTAGGTTTCGACCCCCTGCAGAAGGCGGCGGAACTCGCCGCTCCGGGAATCCGGATCAGTTGACAGCACGAGCGAATCCCGTCCGTGTGAGCTCGCCGCCGTGCGGCCGTCGGCGTCAAAAACGCGGATCTCCTCGCAGTCGATGATATCCGCCAGCCCGGACAGTCCGTCTGTGCTGATCAGCTCAGGAAAACGGTTGAGCGCGTAAGCAACCGTCTGCGCGATGCTGTTCGTGCAGTAATCGCTTCTTTCGGTGATGCGTTCCTGTATGATCTCATATTCCCTGATCGTGTTCGAGATACCGGATACGTTATTCTCATTCTGCATCATGCCCGTTGACAGCAGGTTCAGGGTCTGCAGATAGAACGTGAGCACAATGAGCACGGCTGCGGTCACCAGGGTGCCCGGGATCATCTTTCTGCGCAGTATCCGGACGCTGCTGATGTTCTTTTCCCTGCTCCGGATATAGCAGAAGGACACGATCAATGCCGCGGCCAGCGTGAAGATCAGGATAATGAAGAACACGGTCGGCAGGATGAGCGCCCGGACCTCGGATTTCGGGATGCACGTCATCAGCATCAGCGTGGTATCCGGGATGACGCGGGTCATCGAATAGTATTCCCTGCCCGACACGCTGATCGTCAGGATCCCGTTCTGGTTCACCCGTTCATCGTCCTGTATCGTATGGAAGGTGAGAAACGTATTCTGACCGATCAGCTGCTCATCCTCTGCCCAAACGACGGTATAGTCCTGCAAACTTCCGACCATGGTAAAGCCGTCGATCCCGATATGCGCGTTATGCAGCAGGTTGGCCCATCCGAAGCTTTCCTCATTTGCCTTGTCCAGTTTCTCGGCAGACGCGGTCAGCACAACATACTTTCCGCTGCCGAGCGGGCAGGAATAATACAGATAAGCTTGTTCGTCCGTGATGACACGGACGCCTTCGGCGCTTTCCCGCGTGCCGGAAGAACAGCGCAGCTGCCGGAATCTGTCCCAGGTGAAGTCCGCATTAGCCGTATGCGCCTGATACAGCACATATCCGTCTTCATCAATGATGACCAGGTTTTCCGCTTCCAGATCCCGGCACAGCTGCTGCAGCGTCTCATCGGAAAAAGTGTCTTCTCCGCCCTGCAGCAGGATCTCGGAAATGAGCTGTACAAATTCCTCGCCGAACCTGGCATTATACTCATCGGAACTTTGTTTTACAGGCAGCGTGCGTTTGTAATTTTCACACAGGATATCCAGTTCCCTGCTCAGATCGTTGCTGATATCCGCAAATGTGCAGCTGTTCTGGATAAAGGTCACCAAAACAGCCGCGGCGGCGGATACGAGCAGGCACAGCAAGGCCAGCCCTATGATCCGGGGATCGATCTTTCTCTTTTTCATTCCGTCTACTCCCATCTGCTCAGGATACCGTTCACCGTTCCATCATCGATCAGGGCATTCATGGCTTCCGTAAGCGCGTTTCCGGCGGGGGCATCCTGCCGCGCCGCCATAGCAACTTCCTGTTTTCCGGGAGCCGGTTCAAGTCTGACGCAATCGTCGTCCTGCAGCATATAGGCGATATCATCCGGGACGCATACCGCGCTGATCTCGCCGGTCTCCAGCATAGCGGAAAGCCTGTGATGATCCGGAACCGTGATCAGAACCGCATCAGGCACTGCTGTCAGCAGCTGCTCCGCCTGTTTATTTTCCGCCGCGAGCACACCGACAGGCCGTCCCGCGAGATCCTGCACGGATGTGAAGAGCGTGCTCTTCTTCGCGATGATAACTGTCTCCAGTCCGTAATACGCTTTGGAATAAGCAAGCCCGTCCGCCGCGGGATCTTCAGGCAGATACGCGCAGATCACGCAGTCGGCATCGCCGTTCATGAGCGCCGCCGCGCCTGTATCCCTTGTAACGGGAACATAACGGACACCCGCGTAGCCGGCTTTTTTCGCGAGCCGCACGGCGATGTCGGCCTCGATCCCGATAGCGTCACCGTGCACGGGGTCATACAGGGACCAATCCGTAATATCCGTTCTGATGCCGGCGTTCAGGATCTTTCCGTTCATACCGCGGGCCGTCAGCAGAACGACCGCGGCCGCGGCGGCCAGCACCAGCAATACGATAACAACTGCGTTTTTCTTCTTCATGATGCTTTCATCCTTCAAATGCGCTATAACGGCTTCACAACAGCCGTCTGCATAAGGTGTTCAACCTTATCAATTCTATGTTTTCGGCAGGCTGTTGTCAATTTCACAAAGCAGTTTCATGCTGTTACTGCTGTTTTCCGGTGACAGGGGAAAGGGGCGTTCTCCAGCTGATCTTCATGAAGGGACAGGTATCATAATCAGACAGACCCCGCCCGGGGCCGGGGCAGCTCCCGGTTCCGGGCGGGGTGTTTTTGCGTTTTGCTTTCAGCTGTTATCTCCCGTCATTCCGCTACACGTACGCCTTCACGGATAAAACTCCCGTATTCCCGTTCATCCGTACCGCAATACGGCACAACAATATAGAACGATCTGTATTCATCCGGATCGGAATAATGCGTGTCAGTTGTATCCAGCATCAGTGTATACGGCGCGTTTGACGAGATCTTGCGGTACACAAGATAGCCATCCGCGCCCTCCGATTCCGTCCAGGATACGTCAATGCCTTTTTTCACCCGCTCAACAGTGATCTGCGGCGCTGACATATACGCGGTATTTGCAAAGGGAATATGCTCAATGTCCAGAAAACACGAAGCGATCTCTTCGTTATAGCTTTGCAGCGTTTCATCCCACGAACTGTATTCTTCCAACCCGCGTTTATCTGTAAAGCCATAGTTCTTTATGAGATAATCCGACACATAGTACGTAAACTTTGCAGATCCGTGAATGTTGGTGTGACTGGCATCATAGAAGTCGCAAGTCAGATCCAGACCTATTGCCTCAGGATCATGAAACAGATCCAGCACAGGATATCCGCCATGCTCTTCGACCTGCTTTTGTACCGCGTTGATACTTTCCAGCTTCTGTCCTTTTTTTGCTTGCGGAACGACCACAAACAGCACTTTTACGTGTTCGCGGTCACAAAAGTCAAGCACACTGTCAATAGCCGCCACCTGATTCGGAAGCAGCTCCCCGGCTTTCTCGGAGTAGTGATAGTTCTCGGAAACATCCACCGTTTTGCGTAATATGGCGGCTCCTTTATAATGCTCGATCTCCGGCGCGCTGAAATCCTCTGTTGTCAATTCGTTCCAGCGTGTATGATAGCGAATGATCGGAAAAACATACTGCAGTCTTTCATCAAGCGAACGATCGTCAAAATCGCACATGTCCTTGATCAGGCGCAATTTTTGCAATGAAAACGGGAAAGAGTCGATCACAGCGCGCAAAGTCGGAGCTTCCAGCGATTCGGACACGGTGTTCAGATTTACGATGAACAACGCGTCCGGCTGTCTTTTGCGCGCTTCCCTGATGAAATCCGCGGCTGTATAGACCGGGTTACGGTTGGTTGCAAGCGGCTGTACCGTGATGCCGAAGCTCTCCCATGCAAGCATTGAATTCCAGAACTTGATGGTCGTACTGGAGCCGATATATACCGCGTCCAGCGTCTTCGGAGCCGTTTCATAAAAATTGCTTACAACTGTAAGGCTCGTGGTTTCGGGCTGCTTCATGACAGATGTGACCCACGCAAGCAGCAGCGAAAAAACTGCAACAAAAGCAATAAATCTGATCAGTCGCTTTATTCTCATATTTCTATACCCTCTTTAACTCTGTGCTGTGCGTTGATCAAAAGAAACGGAATATTATGCTTCTGTGCCGGGAGAACGATATGCAGCAGCTTGTTCAATTCTGTCCGTCTGCTGTGATATTCGGTTCCGCGTATGCTTCTCCTGTCGGCGGCATGAGAAGCGCTTCCCCCTGTTTCGCGGCTTACAGTTTATAGACACCGGGCGTATTGCCGTACACGTTCCGCGTATCAAAGATCACTTTGC
>JAUNQH010000004.1:0-61258 GCA_030536295.1 Clostridia bacterium
CTTCAGCGGGCTCTTCTTCGGCAGGCTCTTCCCCGGCGGGAGTTCCTTCCGTGGGTTCGTCCCCGGCAGAGATCTCCTCAGCAGACGTTTCCTCTACAAGTGTTTCTTCCGCGGGGATCTCCTCAGCGGGATTCTCCTCTGAAAGGCACTCTTCCGGGGCCCCTTCATCGGAGACTTCCTCCACCCGGAGCTCCTCATCAGACATGATCTCCCCGACTATCTCCTCCGTCACGCGCTCCGGCTCATCCGCGGTAACGGCCGCTGCCAACGTCAGCAGCAGTGCAGCTGCCAGCAGTACGGACAGGATCTTTTTCAGCGTTTTTTTCATCATGTGCACCTTCTATCATTAAAATGTCGATCGCACATCAAACACAGCATTCGTAATTGTTACAAAAATGCAACTTTATTATAACAAAGAACACATAAAATACAATAGGAAACGTGTTCCCGAAAACGTTGTCAAAACCGAATTATATCAGAATATTTATTTCAAATGTTGGCAAAACACGAACGTTCGCTTTTTTGTAACCCGTAAGTAATTGTTTTCCACTCAAAGACGTCTAAAACACAACAGGGCGGGATGATGAACATCCCGCCCTGCAGCGCAATCATTTTTAACAATTATTCGGTTTTGTCCGTGTTTTCCGCGATCTCCGCAGTTTCCACTTCATCCAGCGGCAGTTCCGGGAAAAGCTCCCCGCCGCATTCCGGGCACTTCGCGTTTTCATCGAAGTCCACATCCTCCGGCTCGAACTCCACCTCGTGACCGCAATGAGGGCACTCATACACGAGCACGCCGTCCTCATCCTCATCATCCGCGAAGTCTTCATCATCGGCTTCGCAGTCTTCCTCGCAGTTCTCGCAGTCGCCGCTGCAGAACTCGTCATCATCGTCATACAGCTCGGCTTCCAGATCCGCCAGATCCTCATCGATGCTCATGACATACTCATCCAGCTCGTCATGGGCTTCCTGCTGGGCTTCCAGCTCCGCGCCCACATCTCCCAGCACATCCAGGATCTCAAGGATCAGCTTGTGCGCATCCTTTTCGGGGTTCAGCTTCATTCCTTCGGCCAGACCCTGCAGATAACTGATTCTATCCGTCAGTTTGCTCATGGTATTTCTCCTTTTTCGTTGTTTAAGCAAAAGGCCCCCCTGAAAACAAGGGAGCCTTTCATCCTGCTGCCGGCACGGGCTCCGCATGTCCGGAAACCGCTGCCCGGATCACCGGACCGGCAAGCCGCTGATCAAGCGCGCTTCAGATACTCGCCGCTGCGGGTATCGATCTGGATCTTGTCACCGGTGTTGATGAACAGCGGGACCTGCAGGCTGAAGCCGGTCTCCAGGGTGGCGGGCTTGTAGGTGTTGGAAGCGGTATCGCCGGCGAAACCGGGCTCGGTATCGGTCACCTCAAGCACCACGAAGTTCGGAGCTTCCACGGAGAAGGCGCTGCCCTTGAAGAAACGGACGGTCACGTTGGTGCCTTCCTTCACGTAGGGGATCGCGTCTTCCACCTGATCCTTCATCAGGGGCAGCTGCTCATAGGTCTCAACATCCATGAAGTAATACAGATCGCCGTCATTATAGACGTACTGCATGTCCTTGGTCTCGATGATGGCCTTGGGCATCTTGTCGGTGGGGTTGAAGCTGCGCTCAACCACGGCACCGGTCATCACGTTCTTGATCTTGGTGCGGACGAAAGCCGCGCCCTTGCCGGGCTTTACGTGCTGGAAGTCAACGATATTCCAGACGCCGCCGTCCCACTCAATGGTAATGCCTTTTTTGAAATCGCCAGCAGTAATCATGTTACATTCCTCCGTTACTCTTTATATCTTTCCAATTGGTCACAGGATGATGAGTTCCTTGTCGGCGGTGGTCAGCGGCTCACAGCCGTTTTCCTTCACCAGACAGGTGTTCTCGACGCGCACGCCGCCGATCCCCGGCAGGTACACGCCCGGCTCCACGGTAATGACCACACCCGGCTCCAGCGTATCCTTGCTGATATAGTTCAGGTTGGGCCCCTCATGGATATCAATACCGACTGAATGCCCCAGGCCATGCCCGAAGCGGCCGGCGTAACCGCGGCTGTCGATATAGTCACGCGCCAGTTTGTCAATGGAGGCGCAGCTCTTGCCGGCGGCAAGCGCTTCCTCACACATCTTCTGGGCGCGGAGAACCGTGTCGTAAACATGGCGCATCTGCGCGGACGGCTCGCCGAGAGCGACGGTACGGGTCATGTCTGAGCAGTAGCCGCCGGACTTCGCGCCGAAATCCATGGTGATCATATCCCCGGCACGCAGACGGCGCTGCCCGGGAATCGCATGGCAGAGGCTGCCGTTCTCACCGGACGCGATGATCGTATCAAACGCGAGACCGTCGGCGCCCAGCTTCAGCATGGTGAAGTCCAGCTCGATCTGCAGCTCCTTCTCGGTCATGCCTTCGCGGATCTTCGGGAGGATCGCGCGGAACGCTTCGGAAGTGATATCTGCCGCGCGGCGCATGACAGCGATCTCTTTGGGCGTCTTGACCTGGCGGAGCTTTTCCGGAGTCCGTTCGACCGGCACCCAGGAGATCTCTTCGCCTACGGCGGCGCGCAGCTTTTCGAACCTGTCAACGGACAGCTCATCGGCTTCGAACCGGAGCTCAGTCGCTTCTTCTTCGGCAGCCAGACGGGCGATCCACTGGTTCTCGGACGTTTCCTTACAGGACATCAGCACCTCAAACCCGGGCGCCTGCCGCTCCGCCTGCTCGGTATAGCGGAAGTCGGTCACGATGACGCGGCGCTTCGCGGAAATAAACACAACGCCTTCGCCGGTGTACCCTTCCGTCAGGTAAAACATATTGGACGGCTTATGGATCACAACGGCGGATCTCGCCGGGAGATGCATAAGCTCAATCAGCTTGTCTGACGCGGTCAAAAATGATCCCTGCCTTTCCGTATACGGACAGTGCCCCGCAAACCGGGCACACGTCCGGAGGCATTATAACATAAACGTTTGCTGTTGAAAAGTGTTTTTTAGACGTACGCTGTTCAGGCAAAAGCGTTCAGCACGGCGGCGGCCATATCCGTCTTCTCACACTGAGCCGTATGCCGCACGGGCAGATCGCGCAGCGCCTTGACCTGCGCGGGCATCGGCACGCCGGTCAGCTCCTCCAGCTTTTCGGAGCAGGCAAACGCGTCCAGACCTTCGGCAGCCTCCCGTCCGGCCACGCCGGCGAGCACATCGGCGGCAAACTTATACGGGCTGGCGGTGGACACGATCACCGCGGCAGACGCGTCTCCCGTCTTCGCGCGGTAATCCCGCAGCACCTTGGACGCGACAGCGGTATGCGTATCCATCAGATAATGATCCTGCATGAACCGGTCGCCGATCTCCTGCAGCGTTTCCCTGTCATCGGCAAAGCCGGCGGCAAAGACGCCGCGCAGCCAGTCTCTCCGCTGATCGCCCACGCTGTAGCTGCCGCATTCCTTCAGCTGCTTCATCCACACGCGGATCAGCTCGCCGTCGCGGTCCGCCGCCTCAAACAGCAGCCGCTCCAGATTGGAGGAGATCAGGATATCCATGCTCGGGGAGCTGGTCTTGAAGAAGGTGCGGTGCGTCGAATAAATACCGGTCTCGAAGAAATCGGTCAGCACATTGTTGCGGTTGCTGGCGCAGATCAGCTTTCCGACAGGCAGACCCATCTCACGCGCGTAATACGCGGCCAGGATATCGCCGAAATTGCCGGTGGGCACCACAAAGTTGAGCGGCTCGCCGGCCACGATGCCGCCTTCGCTGACCAGATCGGCATAGGCGGAGAAATAGTACACCACCTGCGGCACGAGCCGGCCGAAGTTGATGCTGTTGGCGGAAGAGAGCACGCGGCCGCCGTCATTCATGGCTGAGATGAATTCATCGGAGGCGAAAAGTTCCTTCACGCCGGTCTGCGCGTCATCAAAGTTGCCGTTCACGGCGATCACATGCGTGTTGCTGCCGCCGGTGGTCACCATCTGCAGCTGCTGCACACGGGAAACGCCGTCCATGGGATAGAACACGGTACAGCTTGTGCCGGGCACATCACGGAATCCTTCCAGAGCGGCCTTGCCGGTATCGCCGCTGGTCGCCACCAGGATGCTGACCTCGCGCTGTTCGCCGTTTTTGCGGGCGGACAGGGTCGTCAGATGCGGAAGCAGCTGCAGCGCCATGTCCTTGAAGGCCAGTGTCGGCCCGTGGAACAGCTCCAGCGACCAGGTGGCCCCGTCGATCTTCTTCAGCGGCGCGATCCGTTCGTCATCAAACCGTTCGGTACTGTAGGCGGCGTTGACCGCGTTCTCGATCTCCGGGATCGAGAAATCCTCCAGGTAAAGCTTCAGGATCTCGGTCGCCCGCTGTGTATAGGGCATGCTTCCGAGCTTGGCCAGCTTGGCCGGAGAGACCGCGGGGAACATGGCAGGCACATAAAGGCCGCCGTCGGGCGCGATACCGCGAAGGATCGCCTGGGACGCGGTCACGCAGCTGCCGCCGCGGGATGAGAAGAAAGACATGATGATTACCTCCGTTCCGGATATGAAACTCAGGCGCGGGCTTTCCGGCGTGCTTCCGCATGCGCGGCGCCCGGATGGATCATGAAGATAAAAGGGAATGAGGCGGTGCCGAACGGTCCGCCTCATTCATATCCCTTAAGGGATCAGACAAGATATCCCTTCATGAACGCGGGAAGTGTTTCCGGATCGGCGCTCAGGCTGAGTACGAAATTCACTCCGTGCTTCACGGTCAGGGCATTGAGCGTGTTCAGGATCGCTTCGCTCTCCTCCAGCGGGGTATGGCTCAGCTTCAGGAACGCGTCGATAAAAATGGTGCTGATATCGAAATTGGAGGAAAGCATGCCGCACAGGAAACCGATGAACATATCCGCATTGTTTATATGATAATCTTCGGCGTTGATAAAGCGGACTTTATGATCCACGTCGAACATATAACGATTGTCATCATCAAGGAAGATCACGTCGCCTGCGGACTCGCGGGCGGTTTTGTTGGTCAGGTCGATCAGGCGCTTGGTCTTTCCGGAACCCTTCAGACCCGCAATGATCTGTATCATGGGGATACGCCTCCTTATCAGGATTTTTCTTTATGACATTATACCCGTTATTCCATTTGCCGTCAAGTATCGCGCCCGTCCGCGCCGAGCAGGGTCTGCCAGTCGGTCTGCGCGGCCTGCCGCGGATCGCGCTTTTCCCGCTCGCAGGTGCCGGATACCGGACACCCATTGCAGGGGTCATCGCTGCCGTTCGCCAGCGGAGAAGCGCCGATCCGGCCGGCCCGGATCCCGCCGCACCGTCCGGCCGCGACTTCCATTGCCTTATCGCCCAGCGCGTTCAGCATTTCCGCGTCCAGCGCCCATTTCACGTTGGTCTTCCCGTCCTTGTTGTAGACGCTGCCGATGGTATCGTTCTTCCCGCCGCGGTCCATCATGGCGACGATATCCGGATCATCCAGCACGACCCCGCGCAGCCTCAGCGCTTTCACGCGTTCTTCCTTTGACGCGTCCTCATCATCCGCCGGCGCTTTGATCACCGGATCGAGCACCGGGAAATAGAAAGCCCCGGCCGGCCGTGAACCCGGCATGCCCTTCAGGGCCGCCTCCAGATACAGCGGCAGCTGCAGCTGCGCGCCCTCCGCCACCAGGCCGGGCTCCAGCGTCCGTTCACTGCTCTTGTTGTCGATCACGCGGATATAGCGCCCGTCCGTCCGGTCCAGCGCGTCGATCCTGTCGATCTTTCCTTCCAGCGCGACCCGGTGCCCGTCCTCCGTCATCAGCACCAGCGGCGGCCAGTCGCTGTCCGGAAAGCCGAAGGACTGCTCGGCGCACACCGTTCTGAAGCCGCTTGCGCGCGCCTGCCGCGTCAGGGCCATGGCGGCGGTGCGGAAGCGGCGCACATATTCCTCGCCTTCCCACACGCCGGTCTCATCATCGCGCAGGGGACCGTCCTCCCATTCCCGCGTCAGCTCCTCCGCGATCCCGGCGGCGATCCCGTCCGCCCGCTCATCGCTGATATCCGGCCACGCGGGATCCGCTCCCGCCTCATTCACATAGCGGCACAGCGCTTCATGATAGAAATTGCCCGCGTCCTGCGCCGTGACGGCAAACTCTTTCCTGTCGGCCGGCCGGAGGCCATGCTCGACAAAGAACCGGTAAGGGCATTTCGAGTAGCTCTCAAGACCGGTGATGGAGACCTTTTCATTGCCGAACAGCCGCACGGCAAGCGCCGGCGGCAGCTGATCCTCACCGGGATCCGCCGGCAGCAGCCGCGCGATGACCTCCGTCAGCCGGTCATGCCAGACGTCATCCCCCCACAGCAGGCGGAAAGCGTCCTTCCACTCATCCGTCAGGTCCTCCGCGGTTCCGTCCGCGATCGCCCGCAGGCGGATCGCGAGCCCCTCCAGCGCGCCGGCGGGCGAAGACGGCAGTTCATCCTGCCGGTCGGACAGCAGGCTGCCCTCCTCCGGATGATCCGGAAACAGCTCGCGGATATCCGCGGCCGGTCCGCCGGCGCGGATCACCTTGCCGTCCATCGTGCTCATCGGGCGCGTGACGACCAGATATTTTTCGGGCAGCGCGAACGCCATGTAATAGTCGAACCTTCTCAGCGCCAGCCGGTGATCCGTGTCCATTCCGACAGGCCGCTTCGTACGCGCCTCCACAAGCGCCCTTTCGCGGTCGGTCAGCACACCGGTCTCATCGGCGGTCATCACCCCGTCCGTCATGCCCGTCACGATCAGCGCGTCCAGCCGGCCCGTCAGCATATGCCCGGCCTCACCCACCGTCACGGCCGCGCCGCCCTCCGGCAGGGAGGACGCCGTCATGCCGAGCATTCCGCTCAGCAGGATCTCCGTCAGATCACCGGCAGTGACCTCGCTGCCGCCGAGGAGCGTATACGCCTGATCCAGCAGCGCCATCAGCTGCCGCCAGATCTGCCGGTTCAGCACCGCCTCCGGCAGCATGCCGCGCCGGATCAGCTCCTCTTCCCGCCCGCGCAGCCGGTCATATGCCTGCACATCCTCCAGGAACGTAAACACGGCCTCAACGGCCCTGCCCGCCTCAAGCGTTCCGTCCAGCGCGTCCTTCAGCTTCAGCAGGGGCGCCATCAGCCGCTGCCGCAGCGGTTCCATCTCATCGGCATCCTTCCCGTAACGGAAGGGTCTCGTCCATTTGCTCCAGCGGATGCCGTGCTCCACGGCATAGTTTTCCAGCTTCCACGCGTCATCCCCCGTCACGGGCGAAAAGCCGCTGCGCAGGCAATAGAACACCGCGCCGCGGTCAAAGCGTTCCGTCACGCAGCGTAAGGCTCCCGTCAGCATGCGGCACAAGCCGTGCCGGTCCTGCCGGTCGCTGCGCATCATATAGTGCGGGATCCCCGCCATGGTCATGGACGCGTCCGTCATCGCCGCGGAAGCGCAGCCGCGCGGCAGGGCGACAGCCATCCTGTTCCACGGGATCCCGAGCGCGTGCCACTCGCGCAGCCTGCGGATCACGAATTCCGTTTCGGCATACGGATCCGCCGCGGCATAAAGACCGACGGCATCCGTTTTGCCGCGCCACGGCGCTTCCCGGTCGTCGGCGAACAGATTCCGGCTCAGATAACAGAGCGCGGGATCGCGCCTTATATCATCCTCGTCGTGCCGTTCCTCCGTCCACGGAACGCCGGCAAGCGTCAGTTCGTCCATCAGGGAAGCGAGCGATCTGCGCTGCGCGGAGAAAACACGGCTGTCCGGCGCGTCATTCCCGGCACATACCATCATAATATTCATGGCGGCCGCTTCCGGCACGGCTGCCAGCAGGAGCGCGCACAGCGAAGGCCGGATGGTATCGAACCCGGCGACCCAGATATCGGTTCCCCGCAGCACACCACTGTCCGCCATGCGCGCGCAGGTCTCCCGCACACGCGCCTCACTGTCCGCGAACCGTCCGGCTGCCAGCTGTTCCGCGGCTTCCCACAGCAGCTTCAGGTCCGTCATCTTCGCGCGGTCGGCTTCATTGCCCGCCTCCGCCGCGCATTCGGCCAGGGTCTCCGGCGAAGCGCCGCCCTCGCGGAGCTCCGAAATGGTATCGGCGATCTTCGCCGCCGTTGATGAACGCACCGCCGCGCGTTTCGCCGTTTCCTTATAGAAAGTCAGCTCAGAGCGATGCTCCGCCATGGCGCGGGCCACCACCATGCTCAGCCCGCCGGCGTCCAGCGGCTGCCTGCCGTCGGATCCGCCGAATTCCCGCACGCGGTACTGCAGCCGGCTGGGGCTGAGCACCGTGATATCGATCAGGCCGGGCACATTCAGCCCCTCAAGCAGTTCCAGCTCGGCCTGCAGGGTATACTGCTCCGGCACGATGATCACCGCCCGGTGCCCCGCGTTCCGGCATGACGCGACCTCCGGGATCACATATTCCATCGGCCGGGCGCCGCGCACGCGGACGAACCGTACTTTGCCCATGATGTCCCCGCCTCCCTCAGTTTCTGCTTCCATGATAGGCAAAACGATCCCGCGCGTCAAGAAAAACACATTCCGTGCTTTCCTTTTGATGCCGGACGTGCTATGATGACCGCATTCGATGCGTCAAGGAGCTGAGGCCCGTGAATCTGATCATCCCCGAAGCATACAACCCCGTGCTCGATCTGAGAGATACGGAGATCGCCATCAAGCTGGTCAAGGACTTTTTTGAGCGTGAGCTTGCCCGCGCGCTGAACCTGACGCGCGTTTCCGCGCCCATCATGGTCACGCCCGAGAGCGGCCTGAATGACAACCTGAACGGCGTCGAGCGGCCCGTCAGCTTTGACGTGCTCGAAACGGGTCAGAACGTGGAGATCGTTCACAGCCTGGCCAAATGGAAGCGGCAGGCGCTGAAGACCTACGGCTTTGCTCCCGGCGAAGGTCTGTACACGGATATGAACGCCATCCGCAGGGATGAGGTCACCGATAATATCCATTCCATCTTTGTTGACCAGTGGGACTGGGAGCGCATTATGGCGCCCGGCGAGCGGAATATGGATTTCCTGAAGGATATCGTGCGGAAGATCTATATGACGCTGCGGAAAACCGAGGGCTTCGTCTGCGCCCACTATCCCCATATCAAACCGGAGCTGCCGGATAATATCACCTTTATATCCTCTCAGGAGCTGGAGGACAGATACCCGGACGCCACCGGCAAGCAGCGCGAATACGCCGCCGCGAAGGAATACGGTGCCGTGTTCATCACGGGCATCGGCGGCGCGCTGAAAAGCGGCGCGATCCATGACGGACGCGCGCCGGACTATGATGACTGGGATCTGAACGGCGATCTGCTGCTGTATGATCCGCTGCTGGACATTTCCCTTGAGGTCAGCTCCATGGGCATCCGCGTGAACCCGGAAGCCCTCAGCCGCCAGCTGAAGATCCGCGGCTGCGAGGAGCGCGCGAACCTGCCGTTCCAGAAGGCGCTGCTGGCAGGAGAGCTGCCGCAGACCATCGGCGGCGGTATCGGGCAGAGCCGCATGTGCGTTTATCTGCTGCGCAAGGCGCATGTGGGTGAGGTACAGGCAAGCCTGTGGCCGGAGGATGTGCAGGAAGCCTGCAGGAAGGCGAATATCCAGCTGCTCTGATTCCGCCTGTTACACCTTTTAAACCTATACAGCCTTTTACTATATGTATAAACCTGTGCCAATTTTATCTGCGTGTATAATCGAATCCACACACAAAAAGCGTGAAATGAGCGAAGAATAATATCTGCTCCTCAGGCCATCCTCGTTATACTCGAAGCCGACCGTTTCTCCGGTCCTGCTCATCTGACAAAGCTGTTTACCGTGTTCCCGGGTATAGCTCCGGGTGCCGTCAATAGTTGGGTTGCCAATATCTTGCAGGAGACCTACTTATATTCAACATCATTATCCTGACACCAGGTTTTTGCGATCGAAAGCAAATGTGCTGCTTCAAACTTGTACCATTCAGTTAATTGACAGGAATGATCAACGTATTTTTTAAATTCGGCATCAAAATCACTATCTGTGACTGCGTGCAGTTGTCTGATAACATCTTCTTGCCCGGTACTCTTCAGATATTTCTCTTCGAGCATCGGAATATCAACTTTAGGGATCGGAATCATTATCCTGATGCGGGTATGAAATTTTTCAATATGACTATCACGCTCATCATCATGAATAATAGTGTAAGTTTGGGGATCAAACCACCACTGGGCACAATCGGCACCATATAAAAATGGATACCAGCGCAAATAATACTTGAATTTTTCAATGTCTAAAGTCATGCTTTGCATCTCCTGTTACCGGCGCTATCTGACATTTTTAATAGTTACACCGGACAATGTCGCTCTGTCTGTATCGTTTTGCACAACCGCGATTTTATCAGTACGGTATAAGTTGATATTATTCGGTGGGCAATCGGTACTGACAACAATATGACCATAATAGAATCTTGTTCCGTCGTCGTTTTTCTCTGAGTTCCAGAGCGAAACTGATATATCATCAAGTACATATCCTTTAGTTACGATGTATGTGTATTTTTCCAGGTCAAGTACAATTCCATATTCATCCAGATATGGTGTAATCGCTCCTGTTCCAACATTTGAAGGAATTGTGTACCAAAACCAACTCATCGGATCATAAGGCTTACCATTCTCTAACCGATATGACCATTCTGTTTCAAATTCGCAGACCTTTTCAAACGCCAAGCTCGTTCTGCGAAAAAACTTAAACCATATAGCTGTAGCAGTTGACGCTAACACAACAAGCAACAACACAGTCACAATCGTGACCTTTTTCATTTCTGCATTCCTCCATAATATCTCGAAAAGCAATAAGAGTTGCTAAAATACGTCAGCATCAATTCACGGCAAAGAATGGTCTGCAATGAACCTTTATTCTGTATACCTCTGCATCTGCCAATGGCATCTGAACGGATCATTAATGTAGTTTATCAATTTTCCTTCGCCCACTTCCGCAACAGGAAATGATTCCTCCGCATTGAACATTTACTTGTTTTATTATCCCATTTTACTCTATGACAGTGTTTTTTTGCAAGCGATCATTCCCTGTTGCTGACGATAAGCCGGCAAGACAGATTCCTGTCTGATTCATCTGCACGAATCATGTATCGGGGCCCGCCAAAACAACCTTTGTGGGCAAAGTCTGTATGTTCCCGGCATTTTGCCGAAAAAAAGAGGCTGCCCCTGATGATCTCTCAGATCATTGAGGCAGCCTCTCCTCACTTTGCCTTATGCAATCAGTCCTCGTCGTCCTCTTCCTCAGGAAGCTCGGCGTTGTGATACACGTTCTGCACGTCATCGCTCTCCTCGAGCAGGTCCAGCATCTTCTGGATCTTGTCGAGCGTGTCGGGATCGGCGATGGCGACGGTATTCTGCGGGATCTTCTGCACATCCGCGGAGATGAAGGTCAGGCCCTGCTTCTCCAGCGCTTCACGCACAGCGGAGAACTCGTTGGGATCCGTCCAGATCTCAAAGACGTCATCATCGGCCTTCAGATCCTCGGCACCGGCATCCAGCGCGATCATGGTCATTTCGTCTTCATCCATGCCGGGCTGACGCTCAACCACCAGCACGCCGCGGGTGTCGAACATGAAGCCGACGGAACCGGTGGTGCCCAGGTTGCCGCCGTACTTGGCGAAGCAGTGACGGATATCGCTGGCGGTGCGGTTGCGGTTATCGGAAATGGTATCCACGATCACAGCGACGCCGCCGGGGGCATAGCCTTCATAGGTGATCTCTTCATAGATCACGTTGCTCAGCTCGCCGCTGGCCTTTTTGATGGAACGCTGAATGTTATCATTGGGCATGTTGTTCGCCTTGGCCTTGGCGATAACATCACGCAGTTTGCCGTTGGATTCGGGGTTCGCGCCGCCCTCACGGACAGCGATCGCGATCTCACGGCCGATCTTGGTAAAAACGGCTCCGCGCTGCGCGTCAGCCTTGCCTTTTTTAGCCTGAATATTATGCCATTTGGAATGACCGGACATTGTATTCCCTCCCGGATGTACTGATTTACAGGAAATTATAACATTTTCCGCATATTCACGTCAAGGCTTATTTGACGGGCCGCCCGGATGCGTATCAGCGTCTCCCTTGAAAAAAGCGGCAAAACCGGATACAATAGCCGCATGATACTGAAACGAAAGGAAGCGATGCCGGGTGCTGACCGCGTACTGCAAAAAATGCGCGAAGGATGTGCCGGTCGGCGAGATCTGCCCGTACTGCGGCGCGAATCTCGGCAAGAACCCGGCCCGTGCCGCCTGGTGCACGGAGCGCGTTCCCGTAAAGGACTGGATGTGCTGGAATGACGCCGCCAGGGTCATCTTTCCGGCCGGCGCCGCGCTGCTCCTGCTGGTGCTGCTGACGGAGCTGCTGTCCGGCGGAAGCGGCGCGCTGGGCCGCACCCTGAACAGCGGGCTTCCGCTCACCATCGCGGTCATCATCGCGTCGGTCCTGCTGCTCCTGCTGGCTGTACTGCTGCTGCAGGGGCATGATCTGGCGGATCATGTTGTGGATAAAAGCGGTATTCATATCCGTTATTACCTGCCCGACCCCACCCCCGTCAAATTACTGGCGCGAATGAAAAAGCCTTCCCTCGCGAAGCAGGCCGTGTTATCCGGCGGCACGCCGGTCCTGTCCGTCGGCGGGCAGGAGCTGGCATGGAAGAATGTCGCCCGGGTTCAGCTGTGGCCTGAAAAATGCCTGATCCTCTTCTACGCGCCGAAATGGTGGATGCGCGCCGCGGTGCGGTGCACGCCGGAGACCTGGTTTGACGTGCTGACACTGGTACAGGAGAAGCTTGGGAAAAAGAAGGCGGTCGTTCTGCCGGCCCAGCTGCGCGTTTCCGCTCAGAACACGCCGCGTACACCCCGGAAGAAACCGGAGCCCGTGCTCGTGCCTGAAATAGAGGAAGCGATCGAGCAGATCACCATGGAGGAAATGATGGGATCCGGGCCGGAAGAGCCGGCACCGGATGAAGTGTTTCCGGTCAATAACGAAACGGACGGAGAATGATCTCCGCCCGTTTTTCTTCGTTTTTTCACTTTTATCAGCTTCCGAGGTACGCCTTGCGCACATCGTCATTTTCCAGCAGCTCGGACGCGTTTCCGGACATGGAGATCGTACCGGTCTCCAGCACATAGGCGCGGTCCGCGACCGACAGCGCCATCTGCGCGTTCTGCTCCACCAGCAGGATCGTTGTTCCCGCTCCATGCAGCTCGCGGATGATATCAAAGATCTGCTCCACCAGGATCGGCGCCAGACCCATGGACGGCTCATCCAGCATCAGCAGCTTGGGCTTGCTCATCAGCGCGCGGGCCATGGCCAGCATCTGCTGCTCGCCGCCGGACAGGGTGCCGGCGATCTGATTCTCACGCTCCCTGAGCCGCGGGAAACGGGTGAACATCTCCTCCACGGACGGAGCGATCTCCGCCTTGTCGCGGGTAAAGCCGCCCATCTCAAGGTTTTCACGCACGGTCATCTGCTGGAAGATGCGCCGTCCTTCCGGACATAGCGCCATGCCCAGCGAGACCATCTTATTGGCGGATACGCCGTTGATGTTCTTTCCGTTGAACAGGATCTCGCCGCTGCGGGGCTTCAGCAGACCGACAACGGTATTCAGCGTGGTGGACTTGCCGGCGCCGTTGGCACCGATCAGCGTCACGATCTCGCCTTCCTCCACATTGAATGAAATACCCTTGATCGCGTGGATGGCGCCGTAAAACACGTGGATGTCTTTGATCTCAAGCAGACTCATGCTTCCTGCGCCTCCTTCTTCTGTTTGCCCAGATAGGCCTCGATCACCACGGGGTTCTGCTGGATCTCCGCCGCGGTGCCCTTGGCGATGATCCGGCCGTAGTTCAGCACACAGATGCCCTCGCAGATGCCCATGACCAGATTCATGTCATGCTCGATCAGCAGCACGGCGATCTGGAACAGATCACGGATCCTGATGATATTGTTCATCAGTTCCTCGGTCTCGTGCGGGTTCATGCCGGCAGCGGGCTCATCCAGCAGCAGCAGGCTCGGATTCGTGGCCAGAGCGCGCACGATCTCCAGCCGGCGCTGCGCGCCGTAAGGCAGTGAGCCGGCCTGTACATCCGCCAGGTCCTGCATGCCAAAGATGCTCAGCAGCTCCAGTGATCTTTCATGCTGCTCCTTCTCCTTTTTCCAGAAGGAAGGCGCGCGCAGGATCCCGCTGAACATGCCGTAGCGGATCTGATTGTGCAGACCGATGCGGACATTGTCTTCCACCGTCATATTGGAGAACAGGCGGATGTTCTGGAAGGTGCGGGCGATGCCCTGCTTGTTGGCCGCGACGGTATCCATGCCGTGCATGTCGATGCCGTTGAGCATGACCGTTCCGCGGGTGGGCTCATACACCTTGGTCAGCAGATTGAACACCGTGGTCTTGCCGGCGCCGTTGGGGCCGATCAGACCCGCGATCTCGGTCCTGCCGATAGTGATGTTGAAATCATCCACGGCCTTCAGGCCGCCGAAGTCAATACCGAGATGCTGGCATTCCAGCACGGGCAGCTTACCCAGATCCCGCTCGGGGATGATGGATGTGGAGGGAACCGGCACCATTTTCGTATCCGGACGGCGTTTTGCGGACTGTGTCATGCCTGTTCCCCTCCTTTCGTCTGCCCGGCTTCCGCGGCGGCATCCGGCAGTTTTTTCTTTTTCCTGTTTTCGCGCAGCGTCATCACAAAGCCCTTCAGCTTCGCGTTGTTCGTGATGAGCATCATCAGGATCAGCACCACCGCGTACGCCAGCATGCGGTAATCGCTGAACGCGCGCAGCTGTTCGGGCAGGATCGTGAGCACCGCGGCGGCAATGATGGAGCCGGGGATATTGCCGATGCCGCCGAGCACGACAAACACCAGGATATTGATGGATGTGTCAAACTTGAACTTCGCCGCGGCAAACGTGGAGAAGCTCAGGCCGTACAGCGCGCCGGCCATACCGGCCAGCACCGCGGATGTCACAAAAGCCATCATCTTGTACTTGGTCACGTTCAGGCCGCTTGCCTCGGCGGCGATGCGGTTGTCACGGATGGCCATGATCGCGCGGCCGGAGCGGCTGCGCACCAGATTCATGATCACCAGCAGCGTGAACAGCACCAGCGCGAAGCCGACCTCAAAGGTCGCGATCTTCGCGACCTTGACAGCCCCCTGCGGGCCGTTCACAAGGATCGTGCCGGGCAGGTTCGCGTTATTGAAGCCGATAAGCAGCTTCCCTTCATTCACGGAAAAATAGCAGCAGTTCAGCACATTGCGGATGATCTCGCCGAAAGCCAGGGTCACGATCGCGAGATAGTCACCGCGCAGACGCAGCACGGGGATGCCGATCAGCACGCCCGCGATACCGGCGAAGATGCCGCCCGCCGCCAGCGCAATGATCAGGCGCAGCGTAGCGTTTTCCATGCCGGCACCGTTCAGCAGCCAGCCGGAAACGATGGCGCCGGCAAAGGCGCCCACGCTCATGAAGCCGGCATGCCCCAGGCTCAGTTCGCCGGAGAAGCCGACGACCAGGTTCAGCGACAGCGCCATCACGATGTAAGCACAGATCGGAATCAGCTGCCCTTTCAGGGAGCGGCTCATCTTTCCGCCGGAGATCAGGATCTCACATACGATGAAGCTGATGATCACCAGGGCGAAGGGAAGGGCGTAGCTTCCGTATTTCTTCCACTTTTTGCTCATTCTCTTACACCTTCTCCTGTACGTTCTTGCCGAGCAGGCCCGAGGGCTTCACCAGCAGGATGATGATCAGCACCGCGAACACGATCGCATCCGCCAGCTCCGTGGAAATATAAGCCCTGCCGAAGATCTCGATCAGGCCCAGCAGAATGCCGCCCAGCATGGCGCCGGGGATCGATCCGATACCGCCGAACACAGCCGCGGTAAAGGCCTTGATACCGGGCATGGAACCGGTCGTCGGCATCAGCGTGTTGTAGCTGGAGCAAAGCAGAACACCCGCGATCGCCGCCAGGAAGGAGCCGATCGCGAAGGTCAGCGAAATGGAGAAATTGACATTGATGCCCATCAGCTGCGCGGCGCCCTTATCCTCCGATACCGCGCGGATGGCGCGGCCGGTCCTGGTCTTTCCGGTGAACCAGGTCAGCAGCAGCATGACCGCCACGCACGTGACAACGGTCACGACCACCTCGCCGGTGATCTTCAGCTGGCCGTCAAACAGGGTGAAGCCCGCGAGGCTGATCACGGACGAGAACACCTTCGGGTTCGCGCCCCAGATCAGCAGCGCCAGGTTCTGCAGCAGATAGCTGACGCCGATGGCGGTGATCAGCACGGCCAGGGATCCGGCCTGCCGCAGCGGCTTGTAAGCCAGGCGCTCGATAATGATGCCCAGCACCGTGCAAACCACCATGGAGCACAGCACCGAGACCAGCGGCGGCAGACCCCAGTACTGCGTCGCGCAGAAGGAGATATAGGCGCCCACCATGATCACGTCGCCATGCGCGAAGTTCAGCATTTTAGCGATGCCGTAAACCATGGAGTAGCCGAGGGCAATGATCGCGTACACACTGCCGAGGCTCAGTCCGTTGACCAGATGGGAAAGAAACGAGATCATAGGTGATCCTCCTTCAACAACAAAAAGTAATCAACATCAACCGGCGTAAAAACGCCGGCTGTTGTTGATTACTCCGCCGGAATGACCGGCGTCCGGCCGCCGGAGCGGCCGGACAGACGGAATATGCTTACTCAGCGCTTACGTAATGGTCGCCTTCGATCATCACGGCGTTGGGCAGCTTGGACACGGTACCGTCGGCAGACCAGGTCATGTCGCCGGTCAGGCCCTTGTAATGCAGGGTGGGCATGACTTCGACCAGCTTCTCGCACATATCCTCATAGCTCATATCGGCGGTGAGACCGGCGGTCTCGATAGCGAGCTTCAGGACGTACATGCCGTCATAGGCATCCGCGGCGAACTGGTTGGGGGTGGCGCCGTACAGCTCAACATACTTGGTCACGAAGTTCACGGTCATCTCATCGGTGGCGGTGGCGTCAAAGGGAGTCAGCATGTAGACACCCTGCACCAGAGACTGATCCAGACCTTCGACCTCCAGCACACCGTCCATGCCGTCCACACCGAAGAAGGTGGGCGCGTAGTCGGCAGCCTTGGCCTGGGTCAGGATGGTGATGGCGGGAGTGTAGTAGATGGGCAGGAACACGAAGTCAACGCCGGCATCCTTCATCGCGGCGACCTGCACGGAGAAATCCGCGGCGGCGTCATCGGAGAAAGCGGACTTGGCGATGATCTCCAGGCCGATCTCCTTGGCGGTATTCTCAAAGGAATTGGTGATGCCGATGGAATAGTCCAGCGCGTTGTTGTAGATGATGCCGACCTTCGCTTCGGGACGGTTGGCCTTGATCCACTCGGCGCTGCCGGCGCCCTGGTTGGAGTCGGTGAAGCAGACCTGGAAGATCTGATCGCCGCTCTGGTTGACCAGGTCATTGGAGGCAGAGGGGGTCAGCATGAACAGGCGCTCTTCGTTCGCGACGCTGGCAACGGCCATGCAGGCGCCGGAAGTGACGGTGCCCAGAAGGATATCCATGCCTTCGTCCATCAGCTTGTTATAGGCATTCACAGCCAGCTCGCCGTCGCCCTGATCGTCTTCGCCGAGCACGGTGAACTGCACACCGCCCAGGGCGTTGATCTCATCGGCGCACAGCTTCGCCGCGTTTTCAACAGCGGAACCGTACTGGGCATAGGGGCCGGTGGTCGGTCCGATGGAGCCGATAATGAAGGCTTCGTCGGCCAGGGCGGCGCAGGCGGTCATCAGCATCGCGGCCGCGAGCAGCAGGGCAATGATCTTCTTCATAATACGTTCCTCCTTCATTTCAAGGGAATCGGGTGCCCCCCGATATCTGACTATTATAACCGCGGAAGTCCCGCGCGTAAAGCATTACCGTGTTCCTTTCCTGTATTTTTGCCCGAACGTTCGCCTTTCACCGGTTTGACAACAGGCACCGTTTCCTGTACACTGAAACGCGATCCTGCAGCGAGGTGACGAAAATGAACATTTTGCTTGTCAATGATGACGGTTTCGACAGCGGATATCTGCGTATGCTGTGCCGCGCGGCGGCTGCCCGCGGGCACCGGGTACGCGTCTGCGCGCCCGCCCGGCAGCAGAGCGCGAAGGGCCACTCCTTCACCATTACGGAGCCCGTGTTCGCGGTGCAGAAAGAAATGGAAGGCGCGGAAGAAGCCTGGGTCATCGGCGGTACGCCGGTCGACTGCGCGCGCATCGGCATCATGGAGCTTTTCCCCGAGGCGGAGCTGGTGATCAGCGGTATCAACTACGGGCCGAACGCCGCCTGCGCGGTGTTTCCGTCCGGCACGGTGGGCGCGGCGAGGGAAGCCGCCATGCAGGGCAGGCTCGCCATCGCCCTGAGCGCGGATTACGGCGCGCAAGAGGAGACCGTGAAGCTCGGGGCCGAATGGGCGCTGACGCTGGCCGGATCGCTGCCCGGAAAGGAGCTGCCCGTCAACGCGCTGCTGAACATCAATATCCCCGCCGTACCTGTTACCGGGCTGAAGCCGCCGGTCATGTGCCCGCAGAGCACTGTTATTTACAAGGACGAATATGTGCGGGAGACCACGCCCCGCGGCGATCTCTGCTTCTGGCTGGCGCACGAGGTGAAGGATGAGCATCCGCCGGAAGGCACCGATACATGGTATCTGAAGCAGGGGCACATCACCTGCACGTTCATCGGCATGGAGCCGATCGATCAGGGAAGGTGGCAGCCGCTGCTGGCGGATATCTGAAAATACATAAAACACGGTCGGATCGCTCTGATCCGGCCGTTTTCCATATAAAACAAAAGGTCCGTCCGTGCGGACGGGCCTCAGATTCAGATCTTCGCGATACTTTCGCCTTCAACCAGCGTCACCGGCACGATCTCGGGCATGCCGGCACGGAACGAGCGGTCCTCGACCTCACGGATCAGCAGACCCGCCGCCTTGCGGCCCATGGTGTCCGTATCCTGCCGAACGGTCGTCAGCCGCGGCGTTACCAGCCCGGCGAACTTCGTTCCGTCATACCCCGCAAGGGAAACGTCCCCGGGACAGCTGATGCCGTGCTCGTTCAGCGCCTTCAGCGCGCCGATGGCGCTCTGGTCATCGGGCATGAAGATGCAGGTGGGCGGTTCCGGCTGATCCATCATCTTCAGCACGGCGTCATATCCGGCCTCAGCATTATCATACACGGATTCCATGATATAGCGTTCGCTGGTCTGCAGATTCAGCTCCGCGGCCGCGCGGTGGAACCCGAGCATGCGGTTTTCCGTCACAGCGCACTGCTGCCCGTGGATATAGGCGACCCTGCGGTGACCGAGGCCGTAAGCGTAATGCACCAGCTGGCTCATGCCGGAAACATTGTCGCTGACTACGCTGTTTCTGCCGGAGAACACATGGTCCACCGTCACGCACGGCAGCTCGCCGGAAACGAGCTTCACCACCTCGGAGGAATAGAAATTCGCGCAGGTGATGCATACGCCGTCCACATTGCGGTAACGGCAGTGTTCCAGAAAGGACATGCCGCTCCCGCCGATGTTGTGGTTGATGAAAGTGACATCATAGCCGGATTTCTCCGCCTCAAACTTGAACGCGTTCAGCAGCGCGGCAAAGAAATTATGCGTCAGACCGTTTTTCATATCCTCGGTAAAAACGACGCCCAGATTATAGGAGCGGTTCGTTTTCAGCGCGCGGGCGGACGCGTTGGGGAAATAGCCCATCTCATCGGCGACCCTGTGGATCATTTCCTTCGTTTCGGCGCTGATATCCCCGTAGCCGTTGAAAGCCTTGCTGATGGTGGAAACACTCATCTTGCAGCGGGCCGCGACATCCTTGATGGTTACAGGCATGGGCAGACCTCCTCACGCGATTCTAAACCGGTTTAGATTTTCGTAGTATAGCATACATTTTCGTAAAGTCAACCCCGCGTTGTTCGTTCCCCCTGTCTTTCGCGCCTTTTTTGACATTTTTTCGGACGCGGATCACGCGTTTATGACCGTTGAGTTTCCTGATTTTCGCAGGTTTTTAAACGCTTTCCGCCCGCCGTTTTCGCAAAAGCATGTTTTTTCGCTGTGTTTTCGGAGCGCGGCCGCCGCAGGTATTCCGCGCCGGCGCGTCCCCGCTCTTTCTTTTCCGTGCGGGATACTGTATAATACGGTCATGACCCTGCTTGCGATGAAAGGAAGACCGCCGTATATGGAGACCGGAGAACAGGATTACACCACAGGCGCCGGCCAGCCGCTGGCCGCGCGTATGCGTCCGCTGACGCTGGATGAATTTGCCGGGCAGGAGCATCTGCTCGGTCCGGGCAAGCTGCTGCGCCGGCTGATCGAGGGCGACAGCATCTCCTCCATGATCTTCTGGGGGCCGCCCGGCGTCGGCAAAACAACGCTGGCGCGCATCATCGCCAACCGTACGAAAGCGAATTTCATTGACTTTTCAGCCGTGACCAGCGGGATCAAGGAGATCCGCCAGGTCATGCTGCAGGCGGAAGAGAACAAAGCCTACGGCATGCGCACGATCCTTTTTGTGGACGAGATCCACCGCTTCAACAAGGCGCAGCAGGACGCGTTTCTGCCGTTTGTTGAAAAAGGCAGCATCGTGCTCATCGGCGCCACCACGGAGAACCCATCCTTCGAGGTCAACAGCGCGCTGCTGAGCCGCTGCAAGGTATTCGTGCTCCACGCGCTGAGCACCGGCGATATCATCCGCCTGCAGAAGCGGGCCCTGACGGACGAGCGCGGTTTCGGCCGCGATCATGTGACCATCTCCGACAAGGCCCTCGGCGCCATCGCGAACTTCTGCAACGGCGACGCGCGCAGCGCGCTGAGCACGCTGGAAATGGTCGTGCTCAACGGTGAGGTCAGCGCGGACGGTATCACCGTGACCGATGAGACGCTTTCCCAGTGCCTGAGCCGCAAGAGCCTGATGTATGACAAGGACGGCGAAGAGCATTACAACCTGATCTCCGCGCTGCACAAATCCATGCGCAACTCCGACCCGGACGCCGCGGTCTATTGGCTGGCCCGCATGCTGGAGGGCGGAGAGGACCCGCTGTATATCGCGCGGCGCGTGCTGCGCTTTGCCGCGGAAGATATCGGCCTTGCAGACCCCCGCGCCATGGAGGTGGGCGTGGCCGCGTATCAGGCCTGCCATTTCATCGGCGTGCCGGAATGCAATGTACACCTGACGGAAGCCGTTATTTATATGAGCCTTGCCTCCAAGAGCAACGCGGCCTATACCGCGTATCTGGACGCGCGCGCCGCGATCGAAAAGGAGCCGGACGCGCCGGTGCCGCTGGTCATCCGCAACGCGCCCACCGGTCTGATGCAGCAGCTGGATTACGGCAAGGGCTACCAGTACGCGCATGACTATGCCGAAAAGATCACCGCTATGCAATGCCTGCCGGACAACCTGAAGGACCGTGTTTTCTATAAGCCCACGGAACAGGGGCAGGAAGCCCGCTATAAGGAACGCGCGGAACAGATCCGCGCGTGGAAAGAGGAGCAGAGAAAAAAGAAATGAAGAAAATGATCCGTACGATCCTCTGCCTGCTGCTGTGCGCGCTGCTGATCCCGGTGCCAGGCGCGAAGGCCGGAAACTCAAATGACATCCGGGTGCGCATCCTGCTGAAACGGCTCGCGCTGACCGACAGGATCGATATGATCCTCACCGGCGCTTACACGGCCGCCTCCGGCAGCGGCGCCGCGCTGTCCTTTCCGGCCGGCAGCAGCCTCACCGTGCAGGTCCGGTCCGACAGGCTGTATCTGTTCTATGAGGGTATGAGCCTGTGCGCCGGCGGCAGCCTGACCCTGACCGGGCTCACAGCCGACAGCGCGGTACGGTTTGACAAAAACGGTCCGCTCTATCCCGGCACGCTGAGCCTGACGGTCTCCGGCGGGCAGCTGCGCCCGATCCTCACCCTCGGGCTGGAGGATTATCTGCGCGGCGTGGTGCCGTATGAAATGAGCAACAGCTTCCCGCTGGAAGCGCTGAAAGCACAGGCTGTCTGCGCGCGCACATACGCGGTCTCCCGGATGAATGACGACCGCGATTATGACATGACCGACACCACCGAGGATCAGGTCTTCATGGGCATCAATCCGGCGAACACCAACACCGACAGCGCGATCCTTGAAACGGAAGGCATCATCGTGACATGGAAAGGAAGACCCGCGCAGTGCTGGTACGCGGCCAGCAACGGCGGGCAGACGGAGCTTCCGGCCCATGTGTGGGCCGGCGACGCGCCGGGCTGCTATGCCGTGACCGATGACCCGTATGATGTGGAAAACCCGGAAAGCATCGTGCGGAAGGCAACCCTGCCGAAAAACGGCGCCCAGCTCAGTGAAGCCGTATCCGCCCGCCTGTATCCGGCGCTCATTGAAGCGGCCGCAAAGGAAGGCTACATCGGCGATGAGAGCGCGATCCGGATCGACGGCATTACCGCGGTCAGCGTGCATACGCCCCGCTACGCCGCCCCGAACCGGCTGATGACAAAGATCGATATCACGGTCACCTGGTCCGGCAGAAAGCTGATCCCGGTCGAAACGCCCATCCCGCCGGTCGCCGAGGAAGAGGATCTGTTCCTGTTCTCCACGCCGACGCCGTCACCCGTGCCGGAGATCACGCCGGAGGAGCCCACGGCGACCCCCGCCCCCGCGCCCACACCGCGGCTGAGCGATCTCATGCCGGCATCGGAGCCGCTGACCGTGACCCTGAACATCTTCCCGGATGTGATCCGCGAGTTCGGCCTGAGCGTCTACGGCGCGGACAATGAACTGATCACCGTGCGCGAGACCGATACAGCCTTCGTTCTGGAGAGCCGCCGCTACGGGCACGGCGTGGGCATGAGCCAGCGCGGCGCGGAACAGATGGCCGGCGTGCACCATATGACCTATACGGAGATCCTCGCGTTCTATTATCCGGGCAGTGATCTGCAGAAGGCTTCCACAAAAGCGAAGCTCCTCCCCACACCGGATCCGGAGCTGCTCTACACGCCCGGACCGCCCGCGACCCCCACACCGAGACCGACGCTGATGCCGGTCACGACCGACGCGCTGCCGGAGGGCGCGTATCTCGCGTCCGTCGAAAACATCGAAGATGACAGCAGCCTGAACCTGCGCAGGGAACCCGCGGCCTCCGCCGAGATCCTGATGCGGATGTACCGCCACCAGAAGCTGATCGTGCTGGAGGTGTGCGAGGATCCGGAATGGGTCCATGTCAAAACGGACAGCATCGAGGGCTACTGCAAGATCTCCTTCCTGGAGAAAGAGGAATAGCAAGTCAACAAAAAAAGGAGCATCGCTCCTTTTTTTGTTGATGTCAGCCTTCCAGCGCGGCCTTCAGCCGCCGCAGGCCTTCCTCCAGAACGCTCCGCGGACAGGCGAAGTTGAGGCGCATGAAGCCTTCCCCGCCCTTCCCGAAGAAGTCGCCGCCGCTCAGCACAAGACCGGCCTTTTCGCACATGCGGGCGAGCTCCTCACAGCTGCCGGCATACGCGGTGCAGTCCAGCCAGGCAAGATACGTTGCTTCAAGGGGAGAGACCTTTACCTTCGGCAGCTCCCTGCCGATCCACTCCGTCAGATAACGCCGGTTCTCATCCAGATAGGCGATCAGCCCGTCCAGCCAGGCATCCCCGTCCGTATAGGCGGCGCGGGTCGCTTCCAGCGCGAAGATGTTGCCGCTGGTCACGCCTGCCTCCTCCAGCGCGCGGGTGACCTTCTCACGTATTCCGTCATCCGGGCACAGCGCGGAAGCCTGCTGCAGCCCCGCCAGATTGAAGGTCTTGCTGGCGGCGCACAGGGACAGCACGCGGTCCTCCCGCAGCGCCAGCGCCGGCGTGAACGCGCCTTTCTCATACACAAAATCGGCATGGATCTCATCGCTGACGAGGTACGCGTCATACCGGTCCAGCAGCGCCAGCAGCGCTGTCAGCTCCTCTCGGGTCCAGCACCGTCCTACCGGGTTGTGGGGATTGCACAGCATGATCAGCTTTCCGCCGGCGGCCAGCGCGTTCTCCACGCCGGTCAGGTCCATAAAGTACCGGTTACTGTCATCCTTCACCAGCGGGACATCCATCAGCCGGCGGCCGGTGGCCTCCACAGAGAAGCGGAACGGCCCGTACACGGGCGACATGATGATCACGCCGTCCCCCGGCGCGGTCAGCGCGCGGATCGCGGTCTTCAGACCGGTGACCACGCACGGCAGCATCACGATCTTCTCCGGGTCGACCATCAGCCCGTGGCGCCGCTGCCAGAAGGCCGCTACGGCTTCAAAATCATCCGGGCAGATCTCGGTATAGCAGTAAGTCGGATGCGCGGCGCGCTTCAGGATCGCCTCCGCGCAGGCCGGCGGACTCGGAAAGTCCATGTCCGCCACCCACATCGGCAGCATATCCTCACCATGTTCGCGGCGGCACATGTCCCATTTCTCGCTGCGGGTGCCCACACGCTCCAGACCGCGGTCAAAATAGTTCCGGTCAAAGGTCATTTTTTTCTCCTCCGTCAGCCGTTGATCTCTTTCCAGGCGACCTTCAGGTTCTCAATGATATTCAGGTGCTGCGGGCACGCCGCCTCGCAGGCGCCGCATTCCACGCACTGATCCGGCGTCTGCCGCTTCTCCGGATTGGTGATCATCTTGTAGGTCCAGTCTTCCTTCGGATTGCCGCCGTAAAGCGAATTGTTGTTCCAGATGCTGAACACGCCGGGGATCGCCACGTTGTTCGGGCAGGGCATGCAGTAGCGGCAGCCCGTGCAGCCGATCTTGGTCCGGTCAATGTACGCCTGACGCACGTTGTCCATCAGCTTCAGCTCGTCCTCCGTCATGATGCCGGCTTCCACCGTATCAAAGATCCGCAGGTTCTCCTCCACCTGCTCCGGCTCGTTGCAGCCGCTGAGCACGGTCGCCACCTCGGGATGGTTGCACAGCCAGCGGAAAGCCCATTCCACGGCGGTCCGCTTCACGGGGAACGCGTCATACAGCGCCTGCACATTATCCGGCGCGTTGGCCAGCCGGCCGCCCAGCAGACCTTCCATGATCACGACCGGAATACCGAGTTTCCCCGCCAGCTCAAGACCCTTTGTGCCGGCCTGGTTGTCCACATCCATGAAATTGTACTGGATCTGGACCATGTCCCAGTCATAATCGTTGATGATATACTCGAAATCCTCATAGGAGCCGTGGAAGGAGAAGCATTTGAAGCGGATCTTCCCGGCCTGCTTCAGCTCCTCAAAATACTCCGGCGCGCCGATCTCCTTGAAATGCTCCCAGCCCTTGCGGTCTATGCCGTGCATCAGATAGAAGTCGATATGGTCCGTCTGCAGCTTTCCCAGCTCTTCCTCAAACAGCGCTTCCATGCTCGCGCGGTCATGCACGGCGTGGCCGGGCATCTTGGTGGCGATGGTCACCTTATCGCGGTAGCCGTCCTGCAGCGCCTTGCCGAGCACGATCTCGGAGGTCTTGTTCAGGTATACGTACGCCGTGTCCAGATAGGTCACGCCGCCGTCGATCGCCTGACGGATCAGACGGATCGCTTTTTCCTCATCGATGGCGGCATCGCCGGACGCCTGTCCGTTGAACCGCATGCAGCCCAGACCGAATGCCGAGCCGGTGATGCCGAGTTTGCCGAATGGACGATATTTCATATACACGACCTCCGTTTTTCATTTCTTTTTTTTAATATATCAGAAATCCGCGCCGCGGACAATCGGAAAAAGCTCCGTGTTCTGTCATAATCGCACAAAAACAGGCAAAGCAAAAGCACAGGCAGGACCTGTGCTTTCGCGTATACCGGGGCAGTTTCATGCCCCTTGTTTTTACACGCGCGTCACGCGGCGCGATCAGAACAGACCGGTGATGCGGCCGTTTTCATCCACATCGATCCGCTCGGCCGCGGGGGACTTGGGCAGACCGGGCATGGTCATGATGTCGCCCGTAAGCACCACCACGAAACCGGCGCCGGCGGAGACCTTCACATTGCGCACGGTCACTTTGAAGCCTTCGGGCGCGCCGAGCTTCGCGGGATCGTCGGAGAAGGAATACTGCGTCTTGGCCACACAGATGGGCAGTTTGTCAAAGCCCAGCGCGGTCAGCCGGTCGATCTGCTTCTTCGCCGCGGGGGCGATCACGACACCGTCGCCGCCGTAGATCTTACGCACGACAGCTTCGATCTTATCCTCAATGGAGCAGTCCAGATCGTAGGAGAAGGTGAAGTCTCCCTTTTCCTCCTCGCACAGGCGCACGACCTCGCGCGCCAGCGCCTCGCCGCCCTTTCCGCCGTCCGCCCACACGGTGCTCAGCACGGTGTTGACGCCCAGCTCACGGCACTTCGCGATAATGAAATCGATCTCCGCGTCGGTATCGGTGGGGAAACGGTTCACCGCCACGACACAGGGCAGCCTGTACACGTTTTTGATGTTGGACACATGGCGCAGCAGGTTCGGGATGCCCTTTTCCAGCGCCGCGAGATCCTCGGTCGCCAGCTGTTTCTTATCCAGACCGCCGTGCATCTTGAGCGCGCGCACGGTCGCCACGACCACCACCGCGTCCGGCGTGAGACCCGCCATGCGGCACTTGATATCCAGGAATTTCTCGGCGCCGAGATCCGCGCCGAAGCCGGCCTCGGTCACGGTATAGTCGCCCATGCGCAGCGCCATGCGGGTCGCCATCACGGAGTTGCAGCCGTGGGCGATATTGGCGAAGGGGCCGCCGTGCACGAAAGCGGGCGTGCCTTCCAGCGTCTGCACCAGGTTGGGCTTGATCGCGTCGCGCAGCAGCGCGGTCATGGCGCCCACCGCCTTCAGATCGGCGGCGGTCACGGGCTTGTCATCATAGGTATAGGCCACGATGATCCGGCCGAGGCGCTCCTTCAGATCTGTAATGGAGGACGCGAGGCAGAACACGGCCATGATCTCGCTGGCCACGGTGATGTCGAAGCCGTCCTCGCGGGGCATGCCGTTGGCCTTTCCGCCGAGGCCGTCCACCACGAACCGCAGCTGGCGGTCATTCATATCCACACAGCGCTTCCAGGTGATCCTGCGGGGATCGATATTCAGGGCGTTGCCCTGCTGGATATGATTGTCCAGCATGGCGGCCAGCAGGTTGTTCGCCGCGCCGATGGCGTGGAAGTCACCGGTGAAATGCAGGTTGATATCCTCCATGGGCACCACCTGCGCGTATCCGCCGCCGGCCGCGCCGCCCTTGACGCCGAACACCGGACCCAGGGAGGGCTCACGCAGCGCCACGGTCACGTCCTTGCCGATCCGGGCCAGACCGTCCGCCAGACCGATGGTGGTCGTGGTCTTGCCCTCGCCCGCGGGGGTGGGCGTGATCGCGGTCACCAGCACCAGCTTGCCGGGCTTCCGGTCGGTCTCGGCGATCAGCGCCGGATCGATCTTGGCCTTCCAGCGGCCGTACTGCTCAATATATTTTTCATCCACATGCGCCTTGCGGGCGATCTCGGTCACGGGCTTCATCTCGCACTGCTGCGCGATCTCGATATCGGAAAGATAAGCCGCCATTTTCATATTCCGGAGAACCGCGTTCCGTTCTCCGTTCCTCCTTCTTGACGTTCGTTCCGCAGGGGCGCCGGATCAGCCGAAGTACTTCACCGCCGCCTCGAACATATGGATATCATAATCGCCGGGCACATTCTTGTAAAGACCCGATCCGACGCGTTCGCTGTGGCCCATTTTGCCGAACACGCGTCCGTCCGGGCTGGTGATGCCCTCAATGGCGAACATGGAATCATTCGGATTGAAGCGCACGTCATCCGTCGCGTTTCCGTCCGCGTCCACATACTGCGTCGCGATCTGACCGTTCGCGGCCAGCTCACGGATCAGCTTTTCATCCGCCAGGAAGCGGCCTTCACCGTGGGAGATCGGCACGCTGTAGATCTCGCCGGGCTTCGTCAGGCTCAGCCAGGGGCTCATGTTGCTGGCGACGCGGGTCCGCACGATGCGGCTCTGGTGGCGGGCGATCGTGTTGAAGGTCAGCGTCGGGCAGGTCTCATCGGTGTCGATGATCTTTCCGTACGGGACCAGGCCCAGCTTGATCAGCGCCTGGAAGCCGTTGCAGATGCCGCACATCAGGCCGTCACGCTTCTCAAGCAGCTCCGTGACGCCTTCTTTCACCGCGGCATTGCGGAAGAACGCGGTGATGAACTTGCCGCTGCCGTCCGGCTCATCGCCTCCGGAGAAGCCGCCGGGGATGAAGATCATCTGCGCGCTCTTCAGCGCTTCGGCAAAGCGGTCCACGCTGCGGGCGATGCCGTCGGCGGTCAGGTTGTTCACCACGATGATCTCCGCGTCCGCGCCGGCGTCACGCACGGCTTTGGCGCTGTCATACTCGCAGTTTGTTCCCGGGAAAGCCGGGATCAGCACCTTCGGCTTCGCCGTGCGGATCGCGGGAGCAACCCGTTTTTCAGCCGTGAAGGTGAAGTTTTCCATTTTGCCGTGTGAACCGGGGATATTGCAGGCGTACACGCCCTCCAGCCGGTCCTCCCACAGCTTCAGCAGCTCCGCGACCTGCAGCTTCTCCGCGCCGAAGGTGAAGCAGCCGTCATCCGTCACGGTACCGACGGGCAGCGCCCCTTCAACGGGCTCCGCGGACTCCAGCAGGAAGGCGGCGTAATTGCAGCCGAACAGCTCCTCCGCCGTCATGCCGGCATCAAAGGCAAAGCCGAAGCCGTTGCCGAAGCACTGCTTCATCACAGCCTCCGCGACGCCGCCGCGGCCGGGCGTGTAGCAGGAGACCGCCTTGCCGGAGCGCAGCAGCGCGGTCACGGTATCAAAGGTCTTCCGCAGCGCCGCGGTGTCGGGCAGGTCATCCGCGCCGTAAGCGGTCTTCAGCAGCCATACCTTGTTGCCGGCAGCCTTGTATTCGTTGGAAACGATATCCTTTGTCTTCTGCGCGGTCACCGCGAAGGAGACCAGCGTGGGCGGCACATCCAGGTCCTCAAAGGAGCCGCTCATGGAATCCTTGCCGCCGATGGCGCCGATGCCGAGCTCCTTCTGGGCTTCAAACGCGCCCAGCAGCGCCGCGAGGGGCTTGCCCCAGCGCTTTCCGTCACGGCCGGGCTTTTCGAAATATTCCTGGAAAGTCAGATATACGTCATTGAAGTCCGCGCCGGTGGCGATCAGCTTGCACACGGATTCCACCACCGCGAGATACGCGCCGTGATACGGGCTCTTCTCCGTGACGAAGGGATCATAGCCCCACGCCATGAGCGAGCAGTCATCCGTATGCTTCTTCTCCACGGAGATCTTCTGGACCATGGCCTGCACGGGCGTCAGCTGACGCTTTCCGCCGAAGGGCATCAGCACGGTGCCGGCGCCGATGGTGGAGTCAAACCGCTCGGAAAGGCCGCGCTTCGAGCACATATTGAGGTCGGAGGCGATCCGTTTCATGTTGTCCGTAAAGGAGCCGGCCACTTCCCACCTGTAGGGCGCCGGCGCCGCGGGCGTTACGGTGATGTGCTTGTCCGCGCCGTTGGAATTCAGGAAATCGCGGCTGATATCCACGATCTTCTTCCCGTTCCAGTTCATCACCAGGCGGGGCTCCTCCCGCACGACCGCCACGGGGCAGGCCTGCAGGTTCTCCGCGTCCGCCAGCTTCAGGAAGGCGTCCGCGTCCTCCGGGGCGACCACAACGGCCATGCGTTCCTGAGACTCGGAGATCGCGAGCTCGGTACCGTCCAGACCGTCATACTTCTTCGGCACGGCGTTCAGGTCGATCTCCAGACCGTCGGCCAGCTCGCCGATGGCCACGGAAACACCGCCCGCGCCGAAGTCATTGCAGCGCTTGATCATGCGGCACGCTTCGCCGTTGCGGAAAAGGCGCTGGAGCTTGCGCTCCTCGGGGGCGTTGCCCTTCTGCACCTCGGCGCCGCAGGTCTCCACGGAATGCGCGTTATGCGCCTTGGAGGAGCCGGTGGCCCCGCCGATGCCGTCACGGCCGGTGCTGCCGCCCAGCAGGATCACGATATCGCCGGGCGCCGGCACTTCACGCCGCACGTTCGCCTGCGGCGCGGCGGCGATCACGGCGCCGATCTCCATACGCTTGGCCGCGTAGCCGGGATGATAGATCTCATCCACGATGCCGGTGGCAAGGCCGATCTGATTGCCGTAGGAGGAATATCCGGCCGCCGCTGTGGTCACCAGCTTGCGCTGGGGCAGCTTGCCGGGGATCGTTTCGGAAACGGGCACGGTCGGATCCGCCGCGCCGGTCACACGCATCGCGCCGTACACATAGGCGCGGCCGGACAGCGGATCGCGGATGGCGCCGCCGATGCAGGTCGCCGCGCCGCCGAAGGGCTCGATCTCGGTGGGATGGTTATGCGTTTCGTTTTTGAACAGGAGCAGCCAGGGTTCCTTCACCCCGTCGACCTCCACATCCATCTTCACGGTGCAGGCGTTGATCTCCTCGGACTCATCCAGCTTGTCCAGCATGCCGTTCTTCCGCAGATACTTCACCGCGATGGTGGCGATGTCCATCAGGCAAACGGGCTTCACGCGGCCGAGCTCGCGGCGCACCGCCAGATAATCCTCATAGGCCTTCTTCAGCAGCGGATCCTCAAACTCCACATCATCGATCACGGTCAGGAACGTGGTATGGCGGCAGTGGTCGGACCAGTAGGTATCCAGCATGCGGATCTCGGTGATGGTGGGATCGCGGTCCTCCGACCGGAAATAGTTCTGGCAGAACGCGATATCATCCGCGTCCATCGCCAGGCCGTAATCGGCCACGAACTTCTCCAGTTCGGCACGGGTCAGGCTGTTGAAGCCTTCCAGCGTGCGCACCGTTGTGGGGATCGCATAGTCCGTTTTCAGCGTCGCGGGCTTCTCCATGGAGGCTTCACGGGCTTCCACGGGGTTGATCACGTACTTTTTGACCGTTTCGACATCCGCCGCGGTCAGCGTTCCGTACAGCGCGTATACCTTCGCGCTGCGGATGAGCGGACGCTCGCCCTGCGAGATGATCTGGATGCACTGGGCCGCGGAATCGGCACGCTGGTCAAACTGACCGGGCAGATATTCCACGGCAAACACAGCCGCGTCGCCGAGATCGGCCTCATCGGAAGCGATATCGAGCTGCGGCTCGGAAAACACGGTCCGCACGGCGTAATCAAACAGCTCCGGCGTAATATTCTCCGCGTCATACCGGTTGAGCAGGCGGACATCGGTCAGCCCTTCAATGCCCAGCAGATTGCGCGCGTCGGAAAGAAGCGCCTTCGCCTCATTGGCCAGTTCCTTTTTCTTTTCCACAAAAATACGGTAGACCATTCTTCTGCACCTTCCTCACTCTGACTTGCATCCGGAAAGGGATCTCATCTGCCCGCCGCCAGCGCCCGGGCGCCGATATCACGGCGGCAGTAACGGTTTTCAAAGGTGATCCTGTCAGCGGCTTCATACGCGCCGGCCACGGCCTTCTCAAGCGTATCCGCGGTCGCCGTCACGCCGAGCACGCGCCCGCCGCTTGTTACGAGCTTTCCGTCCTTCAGCGCGGCGCCGGCGACATATACCTGCTTCGCGACATCGCCGGGGATCGTGATCTCAAAGCCCTTCCCGTAGGATACGGGATAGCCGGCGGAAGCCAGCACCACGCAGCACGCGTGACCGTCGGAGAAGCGGACCTCCGTGTCCTTCAGCGTGCCGTTCGTCACGGCCTGCATCACGGTCAGCAGATCGCTTTCCAGCAGCGGCAGCACCACCTGCGTCTCCGGATCGCCGAAGCGGCAGTTATACTCGATCACCTTCGGCCCGTCCGGGGTGATCATCAGGCCGAAATACAGGCAGCCGCGGAACTCGCGGCCTTCCGCCTTCATCGCGCGGATCGTGGGCAGGAAGATCGTGTTCATGCACTGCTCCGCGACGTCCGCGGTGTAATACGGGTTCGGCGCCACCGTGCCCATGCCGCCGGTGTTCAGGCCGGTGTCATTGTCGCCGGCGCGCTTGTGATCCATGGAGGAGACCATTGGCACCAGCGTCTCGCCATCCGTGAAGGACAGCACGGAGACCTCGGGCCCGGTCAGGAACTCCTCGATCACGATATGCTCGCCGCTTTTGCCGAACTGACGGTCCCGCATCATGGAGACCACGGCGGCCTTCGCCTCCTCCCGGGTCTGCGCGATGATCACGCCCTTGCCCAGGGCCAGGCCGTCCGCCTTGATCACGGTGGGGACCGGCGCGGTATCCAGATATGCCAGCGCCGCGTCCATATCGTCAAATGTTTCATAAGCGGCGGTGGGGATGCCGTATTTGCGCATCAGGTTCTTGGAGAATACCTTGCTGCCCTCGATGATCGCCGCGTTCGCGCGGGGGCCGAAGCACGGAATGCCTTCGGCTTCCAGCGCGTCCACACAGCCGAGGACCAGCGGATCGTCCGGCGCGACGACCGCGTAACCGATCGCGTTCTCCTTCGCGAAGGCGGTGATCCCGGCGATGTCCGTGGCTTTGATATCCACACATACCGCGTCAGCCGCGATGCCGCCGTTGCCGGGCAGCGCGTAAATGACCTCCGCGGCGGGATTCTCTTTCAGTTTGCGGATGATGGCGTGCTCACGGCCGCCCCCGCCGATGACCATCAGCTTCATGGTCGGGACCTCCTTCGCGTTCAGCTCTTTTTCGGGTTCGGTCAATGATGGAACAGGCGCATCTTTGTAAAGGCCATCACCATGCCGTACTTGTCGCAGCACTCGATCACCGCGTCATCACGGATGGATCCGCCGGGTTCGGCGATATACTTCACGCCGCTCTTATAAGCGCGCTCGATATTGTCGCTGAAGGGGAAGAACGCGTCGGAGCCCAGGGCCACACCGTCCACGGTGTCCAGATAAGCGCGCTGCTCTTCCTTTGTGAAGGGCGCGGGCTGCTCGGTGAAGTACTTCTGCCAGTTGCCGTCCGCGGTCACATCTTCCTCATTCTGGTTGATATAGCCGTCGATCACATTATCGCGGTCGGGGCGCTTGAGATCCTTGCGGAAGGGCAGATCCAGCACCTTGTCGCTCTGGCGCAGGAACCAGGTGTCGGCCTTGCCGCCGGCCAGGCGGGTGCAGTGCACGCGGCTCTGCTGGCCCGCGCCGACGCCGATGGCCTGTCCGTCCACGGCGAAGCACACGGAGTTGGACTGGGTATATTTCAGCGTGATCAGGGAGATGATCAGATCACGCACGGCGGATTCCGGCAGATCCTTCTTCTCTGTCACGATCTCGCTGAGCAGCTCCCGGTCGATGCGGAAGTTGTTGCGGCCCTGCTCGAAGGTGATGCCGAAGACCTGCTTGGTCTCCTGCGCTTCGGGCACGTAATCGGGATCGATGGCAACGATATTGTAATTGCCGCCGCGCTTCTGCTTCAGGATCTCCAGCGCTTCGGGCTCATAGCCGGGGGCGATGATGCCGTCGGAGACCTCGCGCTTGACGAGCTTCGCGGTGGTCACATCGCACACGTCGCTCAGGGCGACCCAGTCGCCGAAGGAGCACATACGGTCCGTGCCGCGGGCGCGGGCATAGGCGCACGCCAGGGGTGAAGCGTCCAGGTCAGGGATGTCATCCACAAAGCAGGCCTTCTTCAGCTTGTCGGACAGCGGAATGCCGACGGCGGCGGAAGTGGGGCTCACGTGTTTGAAGCTGGTCACGGCCGGGAGACCCAGCGCTTCCTTCAGTTCCTTCACCAGCTGCCAGGAATTGAACGCGTCCAGGAAATTGATATAGCCGGGACGTCCGCTGAGAATGGTGATCGGCAGATCGCCGCCGTCCTTCATGTAGATCTTCGCGGGTTTCTGGTTGGGGTTGCAGCCGTACTTCAGTTCAAACTCTTTCATTGTCCCTTTCTCCCTTCGATCACTTGTTCGCGTTCACGATACGGTCCTCGTACGCCCCGGTGGCAAGATCGGTATAGCGCACGTACAGGCTGATCTTATTGTTCTGATCCAGCGCCTTCCACAGGCGGCCGGTCAGCTCATCGATATCGTCGCACATCGCCATGCGCTCGGGCTCGCCCTGGAAGGTGGGGATGGGGCTGCCGTCGCACACATAGGTGTGGATGAAGTGGCCCAGGCCGTTCAGCGCGGGATAGCTGAAGGTGTAGCGATTGCAAGCGCTGCCTTCGGCATCGGCGCTCTTGAGGATGCTCATCTGATAGGTGAAGCTGCCGGCGTCAAAGGTCAGCATGCCGCTGATGCGGGGGGTGAAGTTGGGGCCGTCCGGCTCAAACTCACGGCTCTCCAGCGCCCGGTCAAAGGTGGAGCCGAGCTCCAGCCCCGTGTAGATGGTATCGGTCTGATCGCCGTTGGTCACGATCAGGTTATTGTCGAATTCACGGACCGCCGCATAGATGATCAGGCTGGGATCCTGCACCTTGGAAGCGTCATAGGGCTCGGTGAACAGCTCATTGCCCTTCTTCACAAAAACGCGGTTGCGGCTGTTGGCGCTGCGGCCCATGATGAAATAGGCGGATACGGCTTTGGTTCCGTCCGGGGTGCGGCCGATCACGATGCCGCGTCCGGGATAGGTGTTGCCTTCCAGCAGTTCCTCGGGGGTGTTGATCTTATAGATATCCATGTTCGCTCGCTCCTTTCGGCATTGCGGCCCGCGGGCCGGTCACTTTTCCGTTCCGATGATCTCCCCGCAGACCTGCTCCACGGCATTCGGCAGCAGGATCCATTCGGCCTGCTCCATCACGCGCTTCTGCAGGATCTCCGGCGTATCCCCGGGCAGGATCTCAACAGCCTTCTGGGCGATGATCTCCCCGCCGTCCGGGATCTCATTCACAAAATGCACCGTGGCGCCGGTCACCTTCACGCCGCGGGCCAGCGCCGCCTCATGCACCTTCAGCCCGTAGAACCCCGCGCCGCAGAAGCTGGGGATCAGGCTCGGGTGAATGTTCACGATGCGCCGCGGATACCGCGCGGTAAAATTCTCACTGAGGATCGCCAGGAAACCGGCCAGCACGATCAGATCGATCTCCGCGTCCTCCAGCGCCTTCAGGATCGCCGCCTCAAACGCCTGCTGCCCGCCGCAAGCCTTCCGCGTCAGCGTCAGCCCCGGCACGCCGGCCGTCTTCGCGCGCTCCAGCGCGTAGGCGCCTTCCCGGTTGGAGATCACCAGCACCACCTCACCGGAAGTGATGATGCCTTTTTCACACGCGTCCAGGATCGCCTGCAGGTTCGTGCCTCCGCCGGAGACCAGCACCGCGATCCGCGCTTTCTTCTCAGCCATGCCGCACCTCACACGATGGTGATCTTTTCGCCGGATTCGACGATCTCACCGATCACATAGGCATCCTCGCCGTTCGCTTTCAGGATCTCCAGCGCCTTGTCCGCCTCGTCCGCCGGAACGATGATGCTCATGCCGACGCCCATGTTGTAGGTATTGAACATATCACGCTCGCTGATATTGCCCGTTTTTTGGATCAGCCCGAAGATCGGCGGGGTCTTCACCGCGTCCCTGCGGATCCTCGCGCCCAGTCCGTCCGGAATGCTGCGCGGAATGTTCTCATAGAATCCGCCGCCGGTGATGTGGCTGATGCCGCGCACCGCCACCTGCTCCAGCAGGGCCAGCACGGGCTTCACATAGATCCGGGTCGGCGCCAGCAGCGCCTCGCCCAGGCTCTTTCCGCCCAGCTCCTCACGCGGGGTCTTCAGGTCGGCGTTTTCCACATCAAACACCTTGCGCACCAGCGAGAAGCCGTTGGAATGGACGCCCGAGGACGGCAGCGCGATGATCACGTCGCCGGCCTTCATGGTCTTGTTGTCAATGATCTTTGCCTTGTCCACCACGCCGGTGCAGTAACCGGCAAGGTCATATTCATCCTCCGGATAGAAGCCGGGCATCTCGGCGGTCTCGCCGCCGATGAGCGCCGCGCCGGACTGCACGCAGCCGTCGCACACGCCCTTCACGATATCCGCGATCCGCTCGGGCACGTTCTTTCCGCAGGCGATGTAGTCCAGGAAGAACAGGGGCTTCGCGCCGCAGCAGATGATATCGTTGACGCACATCGCCACGCAGTCGATGCCCACCGTGTCATGGCGGTCCATCAGGAAAGCGATCTTCAACTTGGTGCCGACGCCGTCCGTCCCGCTGACCAGCACGGGCTTCGTGATGCCCTCCAGATCAAGCTCAAACAGGCCGCCGAAGCCGCCTACATCGGAACAGACGCCGCTTGTCATCGTGCGGGCGATATGGGCCTTCATCAGTTCGACCGCCCTGTAGCCGGCGGTGATATCCACACCGGCCGCCGCGTAGGCTTCGGATCTCGAATTCGTGTTCATACGCTCATTCCTTTCCGTTCCAGCAATAGGTGCACAGGTTGCAGGGGTCGATGCCGATGGCCCTGATCACGCCCTCAAGGCTTTGGAACTCCAGCGACGCGAAGTGGAATTTTTCACAAATGGCTTCCCGCAGCTTTCTGCCGCGTTCGGTATTGCCGTCGCTGTATTCCTCCAGATGATCAAAACCTTCCGGACCTTCCAGCTCCATGATCACGCGCCGGGCGATCAGCTCCATGTCATCCGTGGCGCGGGAAAAGTTCAGGTATTTGCAGCCGTACATGATGGGCGGGCAGGCGGAGCGCATATGCACCGACTTCGCGCCGCTCTCATACAGGAATTCCACCGTTTCGCGCAGCTGCGTGCCGCGGACGATGGAGTCATCCACGAACAGCAGGTCCTTGCCGCGGATCAGCTCATTCACCGGGATCTGCTTCATCTTGGCGATCTTGTTCCGGTCCGCCTGGTCAGCCGGCATAAAGGAGCGGGCCCAGGTGGGCGTATACTTGATGAACGCCCGGGCGAAGGGTCTGCCGCTGCGGTTCGCGTAGCCGATGGCGTGGGGCGTTCCGGAGTCCGGCACGCCGCCGACATAGTCGATGTGTTCCGGCTTCCGCGCGTCGTTCTCGGCGAGGATCGCGCCGTTGCGGTAGCGCATCGCCTCCACGTTCACCCCCTCGTAGGTGGAGGTGGGATAGCCGTAATAGCTCCACAGGAAGGCGCATACCTTTTTCTTATCGCCGGGCGCGCTCAGACGCTTCATGCCGTCCGGCCGGAGCTCAACGATCTCGCCGGGACCGAGCTCGCACACATCCTCATAGCCCGTTTTCTGATAGGCGAAGGATTCAAAGGAGACCGCGTACCCGTCCTCATTTCTGCCGATCTGCACCGGCAAGCGGCCGACCCGGTCGCGCGCGGCGATGATCGCGCCGTCCTCCTTCAGGATCAGGATGGACGCGGTGCCGTCGATGGACTTCTGCGCGAAGCGGATGCCCTCGGTAAAGTCGCTCTTCTGGTTGATCAGCGCCGCAAGCAGCTCCGTGGCATTGATCGAGCCGCCCGTCATGGCGTCAAAATGACCGCCGCTGAAGGAAAGATACCGGTCGATCAGCTCATCGGCGTTGTTGATCACGCCGGTCATGCATACCGCGTAGGTGCCGAGGTTTGAGCGGATCAGCAGGGGCTGGGGATCGCTGTCGGAAATGCAGCCGATCGCCGAGGTGCCCTTCATCTCCTCAAAGATATGCTCAAACTTGGTCCGGAACGGCGCGTTCTCGATATTGTGGATCTTGCGCTGCAGACCGATCTCCCTGTCCCACGCCGCCATTCCGCCCCGGCGGGTGCCGAGGTGACTGTGGTAGTCAACGCCGAAGAACACATCCAGCATGCAGTCCTTCTTTGACGTGATCCCGAAAAAACCGCCCATGGTGAACCCTCTTTCGTGTCGTTGTGATCCCGGATCAGGCGAAGAACAGCTTCGAAAGAGTCATGGGATCGATATACTGTCCGTCCTTGTAGACGCGCATGTTGCCGGAAGCGATCTCGTCGATCAGCATCACGCCGCCGTCTTTGTCATAGCCGAACTCAAACTTGATGTCATACAGCACGAGGCCCTTTTCGGCCAGATCGTCCGCCACGATCTTCGTGATCTGCTGGGTCATGGCCTTGATATCGTCATACTGCTTCGCGCTCATCACGCCCAGATCGATCAGGCCGTCCTTGGTGACCAGCGGATCGCCCTTGGCGTCATTCTTGAAGGTCATTTCAACATAGGCGGGCAGATCCGCGCCCTCTTCGATGTAATCGCTGTAGCGGCGGTAGAAGCTGCCCACGGCCTTGTAGCGGCAGATCACTTCCAGACCCTTTCCGAAGGGCTTCGCGGGGAGAACTTCCATGGTGGTGCTGTCCAGATCGGCGCTCACATAGTGGGTGCGGATGCCGGCGGCGTTGATCTTCTCAAAGAAGTAGATGCTCATGCGCAGGTTGACATCGCCCACGCCGTCAATGGTCAGGCCCACGGAGTTCTCGCCGGGATCGAACACGCCGTCCTTGCCGGTGCAGTCATCCTTGAAGAGCAGTTCGTAGTTGCCGTTGTCAAGCGCGTAGACATTCTTGGTCTTACCGGTGTAAACAAGCTTCTTTTCCATGATCTTTCTCTCCTCATCTTTATTTGAATTCAGGGTTCACAGTCTTGACAGGATATCGCGGTCCTTTTCCAGCACCTTCGCGGCATCCTCAGCGCGCTTCGCGTCCAGCTTCGCGGCGAGGTCAGCGTCCTCCACCGCGAGGATCTGTATGGAAAGCAAAGCGGCATTGGCGCCTCCGTTCACGGCTACGGTCGCAACGGGTATTCCCGTCGGCATCTGTACCGTGGAGAGTAATGCGTCAATGCCGTCCATACATGCACCCATACAGGGGATCCCGATCACCGGGAGCGTAGTGTTCGCCGCGATCGCGCCGGCCAGATGGGCCGCCATGCCCGCCGCGGCAATGATCGCGCCGAAGCCGTTCGCGCGGGCGCCGGCCGCAAAGTCGCGCGCCTCCGCGGGCGTGCGGTGCGCGGAATAAACGTGCACCTCAAACGGCACACCGAATGACTTCAGCATATCGGTCGCCTTTTTGACCACGGGCAGATCGCTGTCGCTGCCCATGACGATTCCAACCTTTTTCATCATCCTTCACCGGCTTTCCTGAAAAAAATACAGCCCATATTAGCAACAAATACGAACGATGTCAATTGATATTCCGTCTTTTCTCGGTATTCTTTAGAACATTTTTGTGCCCATTTTTCCGAATGTTCGTGTTTTTGACTAAATGTTGTGGAACGGTGTTCTCCCCCGCCCTACGGCTTGCTTATGGACCGATCACAAAAATGACCCGGCACGCGTTATTTACGCGCATGCGGACATTGCCGAAAACAGGTTTTTGCAGTATATTCCGGTGTTTAACACTTGGAGAAAGATAAAATCCCGCTATACGTTGAAACATAACGCATAGCGGGATTTTGCTTTGCTTCCAAAATGTTGTATGGGGATTCCTGCTTCAAAAGTTTTTTCAACTTTTTGTTCAGGTCCTTGGGCTGGTGGTATTTCTTACTCAAGCCAAGTTCAAACACAGCATTGAGAGCAATGCTGACATCGCTTTCCGTGAATGCGGATGCATAGAACGTATCCTGGAAATTCTGCACATTCATCGTCTTCAGTGTATCGAGGATCTGTTCTGTCGTAAAATGCGTTCCGTATTGGTCAAGCTTCGTTTCGAGAAGACGGAAGACCAACAGCGCGGTGTAGCAGGTAATGAAATGGCCAATGATATGGTTGCGTTCACTGACATAGGCAGGTCTGGCGCTGAAATTGGTCTTCAGGACACGGAAGCAAACATAACGTAAAAATTTATTTTTCGTGTCCACTTTTCTTGACTGGTACACGGATAACACCTTATACTTTGGAGAGTGATAGTGTGAAATTTCAGTTATGCGGCGAACTTTCATGTGTTTTATGTGACGGGTGCCGCGCCGGCAGAGGTCTTATATGAGAATAAACAAGGAAAACTATAAAGCAATTGGTACAACCCTTAGATGCCATGATTCTTACATCAAGAAATTCGAATACGATTTCGACACTCATTGTCTTCAGATCTGTTTGTCAGCGTCAACATTTACTAATATTGAATGCATTACTTTTGAAGACGTGGTATGTTTTCGAATTACTGGTTTCGAACCCTGGGGGCACGATAGTTATGTTTTTGACTGGCAATATATTGAGCCGGACAACGCAGGAGCGGCTTGTAATGATATTATAGAGCAAATCAATAATAGCGATATACTGAAGAACATTGTGTTTTCTGAGTTTGTGTTCAAAAGTGGTGACACGATTCGCATCGTCTGCAAATCAGTAATTGTGAATTAGCTCCTATCTTCTAGAAACCTTTAATCCAAGTCAACCCCCATGGCAGACCATTGATATAAGATGCACCTGACCCAGGGCGGACATGAACTGCACTTCTATTATGACGCACAAGGCAAACCGAGCATTGTGATCTACAACGGAACAGCTTATGGATACCTGTATAACCTGCAGGGTGATGTTGTTGCGCTTGTTGACGGAACAGGGACAAAGGTTGTGGAGTACACATACGATGCATGGGGCAAGCTAACAAGCAAGATGGGGACAATGGCCGGGACGCTGGGAACCGTGCAACCGTTTAGGTACAGGGGGTATGTGTTCGATGAAGAAACGGGGCTGTATTACCTGAGAAGCAGGTATTATAGGCCGGAGTGGTGCAGGTTTGTAAGTGCGGATGCACTCATTAAGGGGAATTTGTATTGCTATTGTAAAAATTCTCCTATTAATTGTGATGATCAAGATGGACATCTATGGATGATTGCTTTGTTATCAGCAGTATTGTATAATTGTAAGCACCGGAAGGGGCTGATACGATCAGTCTCAGCCTGACGGATCCAAAAACGCAAATGAGAGGCTGTAGGAAATGAAAAAGACCGCCGCGCTGCTCCTGAGCATCCTGCTCTGTCTGCCCTTCGGCTTTTCCGCCGGCGAAGAAAGTACCGCGCTGCTTTCACCGGAAAGGCTGCAGACCATTGCCTCCATTCAGAAGCTGTCCGATTATGACGACGGGCTGAACCTGTACTCCATGGAAGTGTTTTACGATTATGATATCGACGATCTGACGCCGACCGGAGAGCTGGACGATGAGGGCATGGTCGCGCTGCTGCTGAACGAAGCGCTGCCCGGAATACCCGTTCAGATCACGGCGCCGGATTTCGGGTGCACGGCGTTTACCCTGAAAGCGGATGACGGAAAAGTATACATGGGGCGCAACTATGACTTCAAATATGACACATCCGCGATGATGTGCCATTGTCACCCCAAAGACGGCTACAGCTCCGTCTGCTTCTCCGCCCTGAGCAATCTGGGCATGAACGATCCGTTTGAAAGCGAAACGACCATGGCCGCCATGCTGGCCGCGCCTCTGATCCCGCTGGACGGGATGAATGAGAAAGGCCTGGCGATCGCCGTGCTGACCCTGCCCAGCGAGCCGACCCGCCAGCATAACGGAAACCCGATCCTGACGACCCCCGTTCTGATCCGGCTGGTGCTGGACCGCTGCGCCACAACGCAGGAAGCGGTGGACATGATCGCCCGGTATGACTATATGGCAACTTCCGGCAGAGACTATCATTATTACATCACCGACGCCTCCGGCGACGGCCGCGTTGTGGAATGGGACTGTGAGAAGGAAGACCGTCCGATGGTCGTAACACCCCTCCGGACCATCACCAACTATTTCGCCATGTATGAAGACCGGGTCATTTCCGGTCAGCAGAACGGTATGTACGGCCAGGGCAAGGAGCGCCGCGACAAGGTGGAAGCCGTGATCGGGGCCGCCGGCACGGCCGCTGAGAAGGAGACCGCGTGGGACGCCGCGAAAGCCGCCTCCACCGCCCCCGATCCGGAAAGCATCATCAGCAATACCCAATGGACCGTTGTCTATAACATCACGGATCTGACCCATGAATTCACCCTGCACCGTCACTGGGAAGACCGCTTTTCCTTTGATGTGCTGAATAAATGAGTCTGCTGTCCGCCGGTGATCGATCATTATTATCAGGAGATCAGGCTATGAAAACATCAGGACCCCGCCGGCTGAAAGCAGCCGTATCCGCGTTCCTTCTGGCCGCCGCGCTGCTGATCGCAGGGTGCGCGGGCGCGGAAAGCCCGGCAGTGCGCGTCAATGACAGAACTTTTTCCGTGGAGACAGTACAGAAGTATATCGATGAGACCGCGGTCAACATGCCGCTGACGCTGGGCGACACGGTTCAGAATATCTTCGGCGGCGCGGAAACGGAGTTTCTGGAAGCCGCGGCGGAGCATTTCGTGACCGTCGCCATTATCGAGGACCGGCTGCACGCGAAAGGGCTGGACAAGCTCACCGATGAGGAAACGGAGACCCTTCAGGATTACGCCCGGCAGACCTATGATCAGATCTGGCAGGACATTTCGGACGCGCTGAAGGAGGCGTATCCGGAGGAGGAGCAGAGCGACCGGCTGGTGACCGAAACAATGGAAAGCGCCGGCTATTCCATGGACGGCATCTATGAAAAAGCCGTTCAGAGCCTGATGCTGGAGCGGTTCGCGAACGCGTTCTGCACCGATGTGTCCGTAACGGATGAGGAAGTGCGTGAGTTCTACCGCACGACCTATACGGAGCCGGACCGGGAGCTGTATGAGCATGATATCGGAACGTTTGAAGAGCGGGTCCTCTTCGGAGGCGAAAGCAGCACCTATATCCCGGAGGGCTATTTCTATATCAAATATATCGTGCTGAAACCGTCCGAAGAACGCGTCTCCGCGATCTCGCAGGCCGAAAGCGCGCTGGCCGGAGCGCGGGCGGAAGCAGAAGCCGCCGAAGCGGAACTGGTCCGGGCGGCGCTCGACAGCTCCGCCGATCTGACCGCCCCGCGCGACCGCTATCAGGCCGCGGCCGAAGCCGAAGAACAGGCGCTGGCAGCGCTGGCGGAGCAGAAGCGGCTGGCGGAAAAGGATCTTGCCCCCATGGCGGAGCTGTTCCGGAGCGCGCTGGCGGAAGGCGAATCCTTTGAAAGCCTCATCGGAAAGCACAGCGTTCAGCAGAGCTACACCGGCCGGGATGAGCCCGGATATCCTTTCCATCCCGATTCCCCGAACTGGGAGGACGGCGTGCGCGAAAGGATCGCCGCCCTGGAAAAGCAGGGCGACTGCACGGACCCCGTATACACGGCCGGTTCGGTATGCGTTTACTGCCGGATGGATGATATGGACGGCGGCGCGTACGAGCCGGATGAAAATACATGGGCGGAGCTGCGGGCATCACTGCTTCAGGCGAAGCAGAGCACGGCCGCGGATGAGAAGGTCGCCGCCTGGCGCGGAGAATACAAGATCGAGATCGATCTGACCGGGCTGGTCTTCCCGGAAACATAAACCGCTTTTCTTGCGCGGAAACGGGTAATTTCGCGGTTCCCGTTCCGTTTCGTATCCATGCCGTTACCGCAGCGGACCGGTGATCACAGTGAAAAAACTGATCAGCCTTTTTCTGATACTGACCCTGCTCACGGGCATCCTGCCTCTGAACGCGTTCGCGGCAGAGGATACATTCACCCTGTCGCAGGAAGAATATGACAGGGCGCTGCGGAAAGCCGGCATGGAAGCCGGCGCGTGGCACGAGGGCATGTCCTGGTCCGACTCCATGAGCGCGTACCAGAAATTCTGCTGGCTGTCCGATTTCCGGGACAATGTGGTGACGCCCGCGCGCCGCAGATACAACATGGCGCTGGATCAGGCCGACGCGGATCCTTCGCTGAAAACGGAAACGGACGCGTATTCGCTGGGGAACATCGGGTCGGTCCTGTATGTGCTGGAAAACAAGCTGAATTATTTTATCTTTGATCTTGAGACGGAAGTCAACGCGATCTCCAACTCGCGGAGTCTGATCTCCGATCCCGCGGCTTCCGTATCCGACAAAGCCGCGACCTACCGGCGGGTCAGCGCGGCATCATCGCGCATCACGGACCTGGGCAAGGAACTGAAGGAAGGTCCTTTCCCGGCCGCGTGGCAGGACCAGACAAATGATATCGGCAAACAGCTGGATGCCTTCTTTGCCGCCGCCGATACGGGCGCGAAAAACAACGGAACGCTGAACAGCCTTGCCGTCAATGACGGCACTTCCTTTGATATCATCATTCTGGATATGAGCGAGATCGGCATCGATGTCAAGGACAGCAACTACAAGCCGATCGCGGACGCGAAGGTCACCATCACCGCGGGGAAGACCGTTCTGACCGGCTATACCGGATCCAACGGCGTTGTCATTTTCCCCGCCGGCGCCTTTGAGCTGGATCTGTACAACCGCATGTACGCGGCGATCGTGATCGAAAAGAAAGGATACAGGATCTGGGAATCTCAGTCCATCCGGGTCACCGCGGGCGACGGCGTCCACGCGCTGCTGGAGCAGGATAACGGCGAATCCTACGTGCAGTGGGCCACCTTCCGCGGTGTGGACATCGCCCATGATACGGAGCAGGTCTACTATACACCGGAAAATGACGCGGATCAGAGCTTCAAAGTCGGCGTGCACACCTATCCGGGCAAGCCGTGCACCTTCACCCTGACCTATACGCCGGTCAATGCCTCCTCCCCGAAGACCATTACAAGGACCGTGAACGGCACAACGGAAGGGATCACGGTGCTGGACCTGACGGACAAATGGTGCTCCGTTCTGGCGCCGGAGGAAACGGTCACCCTGGCGTGCAGCCGCGACGGCGGACCTGTCACCTTCTCCCGCACATCCGGCATCACGACATCAAAAGCCGTTGTGGATCTGCCGAAGAAGGAGATCACAGGCATACCGAGCTATGTTCCCGGCACTTCCTTTGATCTGGATATCCCGCTGAATCTGCCGGGGCTCAAGAACCTCCGCTTCTCCATGGCGGCGCCGTGGGAGCTTCTGGGCATCCCGGCGGTCCATTTCGCCGTAACGCCGGAAGGCAATTTCACCCTCAGCATTGCCGTTGCCTCCGCCAACAAGTATATCGACGGCGTATCGAAAAGCGAATGGAAGACCGTGAACAGCAAAGAGACCATGGAAAAATGGTCCGACTTCATCACCGGCGAGGAGAAGCTGGCGGACATCGCGATGGGCACAACGCGGCGTGACGGCGCGCGGCAGCAGACCATGAGCCTGCTGAAAAGCAAGATCATGGCCAGCTTCTGCGTGCTGCTCAGCGGCAAGTTCACGGAGAATAAGAACGCGCTCCGCACCGAGGATCGCTATAACGGCAGCCTGGACCTGTTCTTTTCCGCGGCGCTGGACGCGATGATATCCTTCAACTCCCCGTTCATGGCCGGTCCCGTGCCATGCTATGTCGGCTTCGACCTGAGCTTCGGACTGCAGGCAGGCGTCGATCTGCCGTTCACCTTTACCTCAGGTTCCACGGGCATCACTTCCTTCAGCGAATGGCATAACATACGCTTCGGCAGTGAGGACCTGGATATCATCATCTCCCCGCGCGTATCCCTCGCCGCGTTCGCGGGCGCCGGGGTCAAAGGGCTCGCGGGCATTTATCTGCGGGGCTACGCGGGTCTGTCCGTCAACCTGCACATCCGGCCCATGAACAGCCAATCGAAATTCACACCGGAGATCACACTCAACGCCGGCCTGCAGATCGTGGCGGAATTCCTGTTCTGGTCCGTCAAGGCGACGATCTGGGACAGGTCCTGGCGCTACCCGTCCAAAAACGCCTCGCAGAACGGGATCATGCTGTCCGCGGGCAACGGTCTGACCGGCGGGGATGACGATGTCCATTATACGGAAGCGCAGGTCTCCGACCTGAGCATGGTGACCGGCGCGACCAATTACCGCACGGTGAAGCTCGGGGACGATTTTTACGCTTTCTGGATCGCGGATAAAGTGGTGGAGGGCGTTTCCCGCCCCTGGCTCAACTGCGCGAAGATCACGGCCGGGAACGGCTCCGTGACCTCCTCGCCGATGGATCTGCCGTACCTGTATGTCACGCATGAAACTTCCCCGACGAGGCAGAGAAAGATCGACGAGCTGGTCAAAGTGGTCGATTTCGATGTCACCACCACCGATGAGCTGACAGTCCGCGAGGGCGATCTTGATATGATCACCCTTGCCGTGACCTTCGAGAAATACAGGACCGTGAGGGAATTCCCGAACAGACGGTTCGAGATCACCGGCTATACCACGGATTTCTACTGCATCGTTTTCTTCGGAAACGGCAGCGTGCAGCAGTATTCCACAAAAGGCAGCGGCTTCACGGATGAAACGGTCGACTCCATGCCTACCGGCACCGTTGTATCCATTGCCTATGACCATCAGGAGGGCACGGAGAGCGGAAGGCAGGGCGGCGAGCACGCGGATTTCTATTACAAGCTGATGTGCGCGACAACGTTCCAGAGCAACCCCACCAAGGTCTTCGGCGGCGAGGCCACAGTGGCCCTGACGCCCGGCAGACCCGCGGACGTCATGCGTGATTACGGCTTCGCGACCAGGGGTATCAGCTATTACACCCTCGATTTCAACACGGCACAGTCTCCCATTGAGGAGCTTGTGCAGGTCTTCCCCGTCGCCGGCGGCGCCGGAAGGGGCGATCACAATCTCGTTTACGCGCTGGCCAGGCTGAAGGGCGCCGAAGGTGAGAGCGACAGCGGAAAGACGGCTTTCCTCGTCGCGGACACGGAAGGCAAAAACCGGCAGACGATCCTGGAAGGCAATATCGCGTCCTTCCGCTATATTCCCGGTTTCGGCAGCGGCACCGGACTCTTCGCGGTGGCTGACGATCCGGATGACGCCGGCCGCTGCTGCCTGGAGGTCATGGAATACACCCTTGACAGCAGCAGCCTGCCGGTCTTCGCCGAACCGCGGGATCTGGGCATACGCATCAGCCCCGCCGGTTATGACCTGGTCGATCTGGGCGCGTCCCGCGCGCTGTATTATCTGGAATCCGTATCCACGGACGCGAACAGCTACAAGGAAGCGGGCTACAATATCCGCGCCGTGTATCTGGCAACGGGCAGCGACGAAAACATTTACGCTTCCAGACCTTTCCATCTGGCATCCTTCCGGAGCAGTGACGTCAGCACGGACAACGGCATCTCCTTTATCAGGCTGTATCCGGATGACACAGGCTTCATTCAGGGCTTCCTGACGGAAAAGGTCAAAACGGGCGAGACCTTCGTCGAGCGGCTGGCGGACGGAACGACCATAAAATACAAGGATTCCAAAACGCAGCAGGTGAAGTATTTCACTTTCCGCCAGACACTGCAGGCGGAAGTGCTGGACGCGACGCCGGAGCAGACGCTGGTGCAGCCCGGCGATACGGTCAATGTCCTTTTCTCCCTGATGAACACGGGCAACATCCCCGCCAGCAAGGTCGAACTGCGCGCATACGCGCAGATGAACGGATCCCCCATGCAGATCCCGCTGGCCGTGATCTCGGTCAACTGTCAGGATCCGCTGGGTTCAAAAGTCGTTCAGGACGGCATGCCGGAGCTGACCGGATACGCGGCGGTAAGTCCGTATGACAGCGTGTCCGACAGCGATATGAACACATTCGCCGTTTCCGAAAGCGGCGTAACGGACGTGTACGCCACCAATGTGCTGATGCCGGATGACACCCGGTCCTACCGGGCAGGCTTCAGCGTGCCGCGGGATTTCACACCCGGTGAATACCGGATATATGTCACGTTCCGCAGTATGAGCACCCTTGTCACGGTGCAGAGCAGCCGCCTTGACGCCGTATCGGCCTGGGCAAAAACGCTGAACAATGAGGACGCGCCGCTGCTGGGAGCCGGCCGGCCCATCAACCCCACCGGATTGCATACGCTGACCATGACGATGAGCGAACCGCTGAGCACGAACAGCGGCGCGAATGACGGCATGATGATCACGTCCTATATGCTGGACAACACCCAGGGCTCCGGCATTACCATGACCGGAAAGGAAGCGGTCAGCGCTTTCGCGACACGCGTATACAATGACACCAACGAGATCCCGGTGGGCGACGCGGATCTGGCCGTCACGGGACGCCTGTCCCTGGAGGCAGGCGTGGAGACGGTGCATGTCACGATCCGGAACCTCGGCACGGCGGAAGCGAAGGATATCCGTGTCTCCGCCGCGGTCGACACCGCTGGGACCTGGCAGAAGGATCTTGCCGGTCTGACGCTCCGGTACAACAAGACCGCGTCCTTTGACATCCCGCTTTCCGAGATCACAAACGGAAAGACCGGCGATGATCTGATCCTGAAAGTGTCCGGCATATCGGATGAAACGAATCTCGAAAACAACGAGGCTGTTCTGCCCCTGAACCTGGGCTTCCTGATCGTAAAGCATCCGGAAGACGTATTCACATCCGCCTCCGGCAGCGCCGAATTCTCGGTCGCGGCACGCGGCGGAAAACAGCCCTACAGCTATCAGTGGCAGGTCAGCAAGATCGGCCAGAACGGACCGTTCGGCAACATCGAAGGCGCGACGGAGCAGACCCTGAAGCTGAGCAATATCCCCGCCGGAAACAACGGATACTATTACCGCGTGATCGTCCGCGACGCGGACGGAAATACGCTGACATCCAACCCGGCGCTGCTGGTGGTCAACCGGCCTCCGCTCACCGGAGACAGCGCGATGCCGCTGATGTGGTCCATCCTGCTGATCGCATCCCTGACGGCGGCCGCGGTCATCATCCGCCGCAGGAAAAGAAGCTGATCTCTCCCGCTGAATATAAAAACAGTTCCCGGTCCTCCTGATATGCAGGAGACCGGGAACTGTTTTTCATTCTTCAGGCACACTTGCCGTTGTCAGATCACGGAAGCTTTTGTTTCACAGTACATGCAGCGGTATTCCTTGTTGTCCGCGTCCGTGAGAAGGAAGACCTGCGCCAGCTCCTGCTCACAGGAGGTGATGCAGCGGGGATTTTTGCAGCGGATAACATTGGTCAGGCGCGCGGGCATGCCGATCGTCTTTTTCTCGATCAGGATCCCGTCCCGGATCACGTTGACCGTGGCGCCGGGATCCACATAGCCGATCACATCCAGATCGACCGGGATATCCGCGTCCACCTTGATGATGTCCTTCTTCCCCATCTTGCCGCTGACCACGTTTTTGATAATGGCCACGGAAACATCCAGCTTGTCCAGCCCCAGCAGGTCATACAGCTTCATGCCGCTGCCCGCGGAGATATGGTCGATCACGATGCCGTTGCGGATGGAATCGATATTCACAGCGTGCCCGCCTCCTTCAGCAGTTTCAGGATCAGCGCCATGCGCATGTATTTGCCGTTCAGCGCCTGTTTGAAGTAGCATGCCCGGGGATCGTCATCCACAGCCACGCTGATCTCGTTCACACGGGGCAGCGGATGCATGATGCACAGATCCTCTTTGGCGATCTTCAGCTTTTCGGGCGTCAGGACATAGCTGTCCTTCAGCCGCAGATAATCCTCTTCGTTGAAAAAGCGTTCCCGCTGCACGCGGGTCATATACAGGATGTCCAGCTCCGGCAGCGCCGAGGTGAGATCGGTGGTCTGCGTATACGGGATATTCCTTTTTTTGAGCGCGTCATTCTTCACATAGCTCGGCACCTTCAGCTCCTCCGGGCTGATCAGCACGAACTTCAGCCCTTCATAGCGGCTCAGCGCGGCGATCAGGGAATGTACGGTACGCCCGAACTTCAGGTCGCCGCACAGGCCGACGGTCAGACCGTTCAGGCTGCCCTTTTCCCGCCGGATGGTCAGCAGATCCGCCAGCGTCTGCGTGGGATGGCAGTGGCCGCCGTCACCGGCGTTGATCACGGGGATGCTCGCGCTGTGCGCCGCCACCAGCGCCGCGCCTTCCTTGGGATGGCGCATGGCGATGATATCCGCGTAGCAGGAAACGACCTTCACTGTATCAGACACGCTCTCGCCCTTGGAAGCGGATGAGGACGCGGCGTCGGTCACGCTGAGCACATTGCCGCCCAGCTCATACATTGCCGCCTCAAAGCTCAGCCTTGTGCGGGTGCTGGGTTCGAAAAACAGCGTGGCCAGCTTTTTCCCGCGGCACGCGTCACTGTATTTTTTCCCGTTCGCGATGATATCCGCCGCGGTATCCATCAGCTCATCCAGCTCCGCGGTGCTCAGATCCGTGATATCGATCAGGCTTCTCATTTCGCGCCTCCGATCCAGCTCTCATCGGACGGATCGTTACGGAAAGCGATCAGCCGGGCGATGTCTTCGGGCCTGATATAGCCTTCCTTTGCCGCTTCCTCCGCGATGGTGTCGAAATCAGTCAGGGATACATTCTTCACATCCGCCGCCGCGAGACGCTCCAGGCCCTTCTTCATACCGTAAGTGAAGATGGACACGATGCCGAGCACCTCCGCGCCGGCCTCACGCAGCACATTCACGACCTCCAGCACGCTGCCGCCGGTGGAGATCAGGTCTTCTACCACAACGACCTTCTGCCCGGCCTCCAGCTTGCCTTCGATCTGGTTCTGGCGGCCGTGGTCCTTAGCGCCGGAGCGGACATAGCCCATGGGCAGGCCCATGAGATGCGCGGTGATCGCGGCATGCGCGATGCCCGCTGTGGAGGTGCCCATCAGCACTTCGGCATCGGGATAATGCGCGCGGATCAGCTCCGCCAGGCCTTCCTCAACGTCCGTACGGACGGCGGGCGCGGTCAGCGTGAGGCGGTTGTCACAATAAACGGGACTCTTGATGCCGCTGGCCCAGGTAAAGGGCTCTTCCGGACGGAAGAAGACGGCGCGGATTGAAAGAAGATCCTTTGCGATGGTCTGCTGCAGATTGCTCATGCCACATTTCCTCCTCATACACCTTATAAACCTTCAAACCCATTGTCCCCTGCCGGATCAGAATCGTCCGCAACAAAGGGACCATACACCTTTTACACCTTATAAACCTTTACACCTTTTTAAACCTCATCACAGAACTCCCGCACGCAGCGCTCATAAGCGGCAACGGGATCCTCCGCGGCGGTGATGGGGCGGCCGACAACGATATAATCAGAACCGACGCGCTTTGCCTCTGCCGGGGTCATGACCCGCTTCTGGTCCCCGGCGTCCCCGTCGGCAAACCGTACACCGGGCGTTACGGTAATGAAATCCTTCCCGCATGCTTCATGCACGCCCGCGGCTTCCAGCGGGGAGCAGACCACGCCGTCCAGCCCCGATTTGCGCGCGTTCATGGCGTAATGCGCCACCACATCGGCCATGAGTTCGCGGATCAGCAGATCTTTTTCCATCGCTTCCTGGTCCGTGCTGGTCAGCTGCGTCACGGCGATCAGCAGCGGCCGTGTTCCGTCGGGCCGGGTCAGGCCTTCCAGCGCCGCCTCCATCATCCGGCAGGTGCCCGCGGCATGCAGGTTGGTGATATCCACATCCAGATCCCGCAGCACGGTCATGGCCTTTTTCACGGTGTTCGGAATGTCATGCAGCTTCAGATCCAGGAAGATCTTATGCCCTCTGCGCTTGATCTCCCGCACGATGGCAGGTCCCTCCGCGTAAAACAGCTCCATACCGATCTTCACGAAAGGCTTCCGGCCGGTGAACCGGTCCAGAAACGCGAAGGTCTGCTCCGCGCTCGCGAAGTCGCATGCCACGATAACGTCCTTACCCATTGATGTTCCCTCCTGTCAGTTCCTTCAGCGTTCCTATATGATACCGGTCCATCACTTCCGGCAGGCGGAGAATGATATCCCGGCAGACAAACGGATCCCTCAGGTTCGCGGCGCCGATCTCGACCGCGGCCGCGCCCGCGCACATCATTTCCAGCACATCCTCCGCGGTGGATACGCCGCCCATGCCGATCACCGGGATCTTCACCGCCCGGCAGACCTGCCACACCATGCGCAGCGCCACGGGGAAGATCGCCGGGCCGGAAAAGCCGCCCATGGTATTGGCGATCACGGGTCTGCGCGTTTTCAGGTCGATGCGCATGCCCAGCAGTGTGTTGATCAGGCTGATGCCGTCCGCGCCGGCATCCTCGCAGGCCTTCGCGATGGCGGTGATATCCGTCACATTCGGGCTCAGCTTCATGATCACCGGCTTCGAGGTCACCTTCTTCACGGCGCGCGTGACCTCCGCCGCCGCTTTCGGATCGGTGCCGAAGCTCATGCCGCCGCCGTGCACATTGGGACAGCTGATATTGACCTCCAGCCAGCCCACCTGCTCACAGGCGTCCAGCAGGCGGCAGGTCTCCGCGTATTCCTCAACGGAGAATCCGCTCACATTGGCCATGACCGGCTTGCGGAAATACCGCTTCATCTCCGGCAGCTCCGTATCGATCACATGCTTCACGCCCGGGTTCTGCAGGCCCACCGCGTTGATCATGCCCGCGGTGCATTCCGCGATGCGCGGCGTCGGGTTCCCGAACCGCGGCTCCAGCGTGGTGCCCTTGAATGAGAACGTGCCCAGGCAGTTGATGTCATACAGCTCCGCGAATTCCCGGCCGAACCCGAAGGTGCCGCTGGCGGGGATCACCGGGTTATCCAGCTCAATGCCGCAGAGCGTCACACTCAGTCTTCCCACAGGATCTCCCCCTTTTCCAGCACCGGCCCGTCCTTGCAGACGCGCTTGTATCCGGTGATCGTTCTGCAGCTGCAGCCCATGCACGCGCCGAAGCCGCAGCCCATCCGCTCCTCAAAGCTGAACTGGCCGTCCGTCGCCGTTTTGCGGTACACAGCCTTCAGCATGGGTTCGGGCCCGCAGGTATAGAAATAGCTGTAAGCGTCCGGCAGCGCGTCGGTCACGAAGCCCTTCACGCCATAGCTTCCGTCCGCCGTCGCGATCGTGACATCGCATCCCAGGGCGCGGAACGCCTCCTCGCAGAAGACCTCTGACGCCGTGTTGAAGCCCAGCACGACGCTGACCTTCTTTCCCGCGGCGCGCAGGCGCTTCGCCGCCAGATACAGCGGCGGCACGCCGACACCGCCGCCCAGCAGCAGCGGCGCGTCACCGGCTTTCTCCAGGTCATAGCCGTTGCCGAGCCCGGTCAGCACATCCAGCGTTTCGCCCGCGGTCATGCGGCTCATCCGCTCCGTGCCCGTGCCGACGGCCTTGTAAATGATCGTCACGTCCTTTTCGGACACATCATACACCGAGATCGGCCGGCGCAGAAACAGCCCGTCCAGCCGGATGTTGATAAACTGCCCCGCCGCGGTGACCGCCGAGGTATCCCCGGCCAGCGTCATCCGGAACACGTTCGCGGTCAGCGCCGTGTTCTCCGTGATCGTAAAGATGCTCTGCTTCATCGTTCTCCTCACGCGTCGATCGTTGAGATCGTCAGTGTCGTTTCCTCCAGCACATCCAGCAGCACCCGCACCGTATCCAGTGAGGTGAAGATGGTCGCGTTGTTCTCCGTAGCGCAGCGGCGGATCTTCACGCCGTCCGAGTAGGGCGCGGCCGCCGCGATATCCCGGGTGTTCAGGATATACGCGATGTGACCCTGCCGGATGGACTCGTAGATCTCGTCGCTGCCTTCGCTCAGCTTCTTCAGCACATGCGTGCGGATGCCGTGCTCCTTCAGGAAGGCCGCGGTGCCGGCGGTCGCTTCGATATTGAAGCCCAGGTTGTAGAACCGGCGGATCAGGGGCAGCGCTTCCTCCTTGTCGCCGTCGGCAATGGTCGCGAACACGGTGCCGTAGTTGCGGATCCGGGTCCCGGCTGCCTGCAGCGCCTTGTACAGCGCGCGGTTCAGCTTGTCGTCATAGCCGATGGCCTCGCCGGTGGATTTCATCTCCGGGCTCAGGTAGGCGTCCAGACCCTTGATCTTGTTGAAGCTGAAGACCGGCACCTTCACGTAATAGCGCTTCTTTTCCTCCGGATACAGGTCAAAGATGCCCTGTTCCTTGAGGCTCTTTCCGAGGATGACCTCGGTCGCGATGTCCGCCAGCGACCAGCCCGTGCTCTTGCTGAGGAAGGGCACCGTACGGCTGGAGCGGGGGTTCACTTCGATAATATACACATCATTGTGCTCATCCACGATGAACTGGATATTGTACAGGCCCACGATGCCGATCCCCGGGCCCAGCTTCTTCGCGTACTGCAGGATCGTGCCGCGCACCTTGTCCGGAATGGAGAAGGTGGGATACACGCTGATGGAGTCGCCGCTGTGGATGCCGGTGCGCTCGACCAGCTCCATGATGCCGGGCACAAACACGTCCCTGCCGTCGCAGATGGCGTCCACCTCGACCTCCTTGCCGCGGATGTACTTATCCACCAGCACGGGCTTGTCCGCGTCGATCTCAACGGCGGTCTTCAGATAATGCCGCAGCTGTTCCTCGTTCGCCACGATCTGCATGGCGCGGCCGCCCAGCACGAAGCTCGGGCGCACCAGCACCGGGTAGCCGATCTCCGCAGCGGCGGCAACGCCGTCCTCGATCGCGGTGACCGCGCGGCCCTTCGGCTGCGGAATGCCCAGCTCCAGCAGGATCTTTTCAAAGCTGTCCCGGTTCTCGGCACGCTCGATCGCCTCGCAGTCCGTGCCGATGATCTTCACGCCGCGGTCGAAAAGCGGCTGCGCCAGATTGATGGCGGTCTGGCCGCCAAGGGACGCGATCACGCCCTCAGGCTGCTCAAAATCGATGATCGCCATCACATCCTCGGGCGTCAGGGGCTCGAAGTACAGCTTGTCCGCGGTGGTATAGTCCGTGGATACGGTCTCCGGGTTGTTGTTGATGATGATCGCTTCATACCCTGCGCGGCGGATCGTCTGCACCGCGTGCACGGTGGAATAGTCAAACTCCACGCCCTGACCGATGCGGATAGGGCCCGCGCCGAGCACAACGATCTTCTTTTTGTCCGTCAGGCGGCTCTCATTCTTTCCGGTGTAGGAGGAGTAGAGATAAGCGATATATTTGCCGGTATGCAGGGTATCCACCATGCGGAACACGGGGATGATGCCCGCGCGCTTCCGCATCGCGTATACATCCGTTTCCTTCATGTTCCACAGGGAGGCGATATACTTGTCCGAGAAACCGGTGATCTTGGCCTCCCGCAGGGCCTGCTCATCCCCGGGTGCGGCCGCGAGGCGCTTCTCCCCTTCCACGATCTCCTTAAAGGATTCGAGGAAGAGCTCGGTGATCATCGTCACCTCGTGCAGCTTCTCCACGGTCACGCCGCGGCGCAGCAGCTCGAAGACCGCGTATACATTGTCATCGCGGAAATCGGCGATATACGCCAGCAGCGCGTCCGTATCCATTTTGTCAAACTTCGCCATATGGAAGTGGCATACGCCGATCTCCAGGCTGCGCACGGACTTGAGCATGCACTCCGTCAGCGTGGAGCCGATGCCCATCACCTCACCGGTCGCCTTCATCTGGGTGCCCAGCGTGTTCGGCGCGTCCGAGAACTTGTCAAAGGGGAAGCGCGGGAACTTGGCCACGATGTAATCCAGCTTCGGTTCGGTCGCGGCGGTGCCGCCCGCCACCGGGATCTCCTCCAGCGTCATGCCGAGCGCGATCTTCGCGGTCACGCGGGCGATGGGATAGCCGCTGGCCTTGCTCGCCAGGGCGGACGAGCGGCTGACCCGCGGGTTGACCTCGATCAGCCAGTACTGCCCGCTCACCGGGTCAAACGCGTACTGCACATTGCAGCCGCCCTCGATCTTCAGCTCGCGGATGATCTTCAGGGCGCTGTCATTCATCATCTTCAGCTCGGCGTCCGTCAGGCTCAGGATCGGCGCCACCACGATGGAGTCACCGGTATGCACACCCACGGGATCCACGTTTTCCATGCCGCAGATGGTGATGGCATGATCCGCGGAGTCGCGCATGACTTCAAACTCGATCTCGCGGCAGCCCTTCACGCTCTTCTCGATCAGCACCTGATGCACGGGGCTCAGGCGGAAGGCGTTCGTGCCGATCCCGACCAGCTCATTTTCATCGGAAGCAAATCCGCCGCCGGTGCCGCCCAGCGTGAACGCGGGCCGCAGCACCACGGGATAGCCGATCTCAAGCGCGGCCGCCTTCGCCTCTTCCAGATCATAGGTGATGCGGCTCGGGATCACGGGCTCACCGATGCTCTCGCACATTTCCTTGAACAGCTCGCGGTCCTCCGCGCGCTCGATGCTCTCCGCCGGGGTGCCCAGCAGCTCGGTGCCGCACTCCTTCAGCACGCCCTTTCTGGACAGCTGCATCGCCAGGTTCAGGCCGGTCTGGCCGCCGATGCCGGGCACGATCGCGTCCGGACGCTCGTAGCGCAGGATGCGGGCGACATACTCCAGCGTCAGGGGCTCCATGTAGACCTTGTCCGCGATGGCGGTATCCGTCATGATCGTCGCGGGATTGGAGTTGCACAGGATGACCTCGTAGCCTTCCTCCTTCAGCGCGAGACACGCCTGCGTACCTGCGTAGTCAAACTCCGCCGCCTGACCGATCACGATCGGACCCGAGCCGATGATCAGCACCTTTTTGATGTCAGTCCGCTTTGCCATAACGATATACCTCCTGTCCTTCCCTTACCGTAAGCATGCACCGGCCGGATACCTTCCGGCCTTCGAACGGCGTCGCCCTGCCCATGGACAGGAACGCGCCGGGGTCGATCTCATATTCCGCTTCCGGATCCCACACGGAGAAGCTGTTTCTCTCCTCCGGAAGCCCGAACCTGCGCCGCGGGGCATAAGCCATCAGCTCCGCAAGCCTTTCAAGTGTGATCACGCCGGTCTTCACCAGCCCGGTATACAGCACCGGGAACGCGGTCTCCAGCCCGACAACGCCGAACGCGCTCCCCTGCAGCCCTTTGGCCTTCTCCTCCGCGCTGTGCGGGGCGTGATCCGTGGCGATCATATCGATCGTTCCGTCCGCGAGCCCTTCCAGCAGCGCTTCCCGGTCCTCCGGGGAACGCAGCGGCGGATTCATCTTGAAGCGGCCGTCCTCCCGAAGATCCGAATCATCCATCAGCAGGTAATGCGGGCCGGTCTCGCAGGTCACATCCACGCCTTCGGCCTTCGCCCGGCGGATCAGATCCACGCTTTCCTTACAGGAGATATGGCACACATGATAAGCGCACCCGGTCTCCTTTGCCAGCCTCAGATCCCGCGCGATCGGGCCCCATTCGCTTTCGGAGCAGATGCCGCGGTGGCCGTGCGCCTTCGCGTACGCTCCGTCATGGATGTACCCTCCCCAGAGCAGGCTGTTGTCCTCACAGTGCGCGGCAATGATCTTTCCAAGGCGCTTTGCCTCCGTCATCAGCGCGCGCATCATGCTTTCGCTCTGCACGCCCTTTCCGTCATCCGAGAAGGCGATCACATCGGGCGCGAGCTCCTCCAGCGCCGCCGGCCGCTCCCCTTTCTCGCCCACCGTCAGGGCACCGTAGGGATAAACGCCGATCAGCGCCGCGCGCCGGATCGCTTCCAGCTGCGGACGCAGGTTTTCGGCACTGTCCGGCACGGGAGACAGGTTCGGCATCGTACATACGGCGGTATATCCGCCGCGCGCGGCCGCCGCCGTGCCGGTGCGGATCGTTTCCTTATAAGAAAAACCCGGCTCACGGAAATGCACATGCACGTCACAGAAGCCGGGGAGAATGATATACTGTTTTTCGGGGTCGAGCATCCACATATCGGGACGGAAAAAGACGGGAGACCCGTCCGGCATTCCGACTGTCATTCCGATGCAGGCCGCCATGTTCCGCCACTTCCTTTCCGTTCAGGATCCGCAAAAAAAGACCCTGCCTGACGGCAGGATCTGATTACACACAATGAACCGCCGGAGCGCGCCGCGCCCCGTCCGCTTCGTGAGTGACCGTGATCTTGCCGATATCTCTGTATCGTCTTAAAGATCGGTACCTGGAAAAAATAACATATTTTGCACCGGTTGTCAACCGGACAGGCGGAAAGAATCCACCCGAAAGACAGAAAGACAGAACCGTTCAGCCGTTGCCCTCATCCGGCGTTTCCGCCGCGGAAAGCTTTTCCGTGCCGGGCTTGTCCCCGTTTCTGTCGCCCACGTTCTCGATCACGCGCTCCACCACATTGCCCACACCGAGCGTCAGGAACTGCCCGAACAGGCGGGTGATCACACGGCGGGTCTCCGGATCGATATCCAGCGACGCAGCCAGCATCTTCGCCATATTTTTCATCCGGTCGCCCCGCAGTTCGCTCAGCGTGATCGCCTGCGTGCTGCCCATCAGTCGGAACAGCGTTTCCACAAACACCTCGCGCTGCTCCAGCGTGCTGCCGGCCAGCCACTCGTGCAGCGTTTCATCGATCACGCGCGCGGTGCTGTCGATCTCCTCCGCGGTCCCGAACCGGGATCCGGTCACCTTCCATGTAAACGGATCGTGCTGCGCCAGTCCGGACGCGTCCGAAACCACCACGGTGTAGGTCTCCGGATGGCACATCAGCATGCCGAAGATGCTCGTCTGCGGCACAAAGGCACGGATCTTCGGCGCCGCTTCACGGTATCCGACAGAATCAAACACGATCTTCGCCATGCCCGGTCCGTCATATGTCCATACATCCAGGACGCGATCCCGCGTCTCCGGCGCGGCGCATGCCGCGGCATACACCGCGAGATTGCCTCCCTTGCTGTGACCGGTGATCCGGACCGGCATCCGGATATTCCGGCACGCGTTCTCCAGATAGAGCACGGCGGCCTCCTGCGCGGGCACGGGGCACCGGCACATCATATTGAAATCCTCCCGCCAGCCGATGATCGTATTGTCCGTGCCGCGATAGGCGACACAGACCGTTCCGTCCCCGACATCCACACACATGGCGGAAAACTGCGTTTTCAGCGCCTCGTCCGTCAGCGCGAAAAAGTAATGGATACGGCAGCCGCCGAACCGCTCCGTTTCCGCCGCGGCTTCAAACAGCGCCCTGCGCGCGGCAAAGCTGCCCCCGTTCCCCGGCCGGAGCGCTCCGCACTCCTTCAGTTCACGGAAGGTCATGCCCCGTTCGTTGTCCACGCCGTCAAAGTTCAGATAGCTGACCACGGCGATGATCAGCGCGTCCGTCTCATTCCACGGTGAGGCGGAGAACGGCACATCGCCGCGCCAGGCGAGATAATCCATCATGTTGGTCATGTTTATGTCTCCGCGTCCTTCTTGATCGCTTCCCACTGTTCACGGGTCACAAGGCACTTGCGCGGCTTGCTGCCGTCCTTCTGTGAAATGATGCCCCGCTCCTCCAGCTCATCCGTCAGCCGCCCCGCGCGGGAATAGCCGATCTTCAGCCGGCGCTGCAGGGTGCTTGTCGAGATCTGCCCGTCGGCGATCGCCATCTCCACGCTCTTGTCAAACAGGTCACGGTCGCTGTCCGTCGATTCCGCGGTGCCGGTCAGCACATCCGGCGCGGGCTCGATCTTCTCCTGCGTCATCTCCTCCAGCTTTTCCAGGATGTTCGGATCATAGGTGCTGGGATTGTTCTCACGCACCTGCTGGACGGTCCGGTTCACCTCGCCGTCGCTCAGGTAGCAGCCCTGAATACGCGTCGGCGCGAAGGCGCCGGTGGGCAGATACAGCATGTCGCCGTTGCCCAGCAGCGACTCGGAGCCGTTACGGTCCAGAATAGTGCGGCTGTCCACGGAGCTCGCCGTCTTGAACGCGATGCGGCTCGGAATGTTGGCCTTGATCAGGCCGGTGATCACGTCCACGGAGGGACGCTGCGTTGCCACGATCAGATGGATGCCCGCCGCGCGCGCCAGCTGCGTCAGGCGGCAGATGTATTCCTCAACATCCTTTTTGCACACCATCATCAGGTCGGCCAGCTCATCGATGATGATCACGATGCGCGGCATCGGCTTCTCGCCCGGGCCCAGCGCCTCGTTATAGGAATCCAGCGAGCGCACGCGCCTCGCGGCGAACTTGTCATACCGGTCCATCATCTCCGCCACGGCCCAGGCCAGCGCGGCCGCTGCCTTGTGCGGATCGTTCACCACGGGGATCAGCAGATGCGGGATCCCGTTATAGCACTGCAGCTCCACGACCTTGGGGTCGACCAGGATCATCTTGACTTCATCCGGACCCGCGCGGTACAGCAGGCTGTTGATGATCGCGTTGATGCACACGGATTTACCGCTGCCGGTGGCGCCGGCGATCAGCATATGCGGCATCTTCGCCAGATCGCACACGATGGGCGTGCCGGCGATATCCTTGCCCAGCGCGACGGTCAGGATCGACTTCGCTTTCTGCATCCGGTCATCCTGCAGCACCTCGCGCAGGGTCACGGTGGATACCTTGCGGTTCGGCACCTCCACGCCCACCAGCGATTTGCCGGGGATCGGCGCTTCGATACGCACGGAGACCGCCTCCATGCCGTAGGCGATATCCCTGCCCAGCTCCGTGACCTTGTTGACCTTGGTTCCGGGAGCCAGCTCCAGCTCAAAGCGGGAGATAGCGGGGCCATGGGTCACATTGGTCACTTTGGCCTGCACATGGAATGAGGCAAGCGTCTCCTCCAGCCGGCGGGAACGGAATTCGTCCTCTGCCTCCGTGTTCTCGTGATTCCCCTCAGGCATATTCAGGTTGGTGATCAGCGGCGGATAATAGTTCGTCGGCGTCCATACGCTGTCCTCATCCTCCGCTTCCGGCACATCCCTGCGGGGCGGCAGCTTCAGTTCCGGCTTCCACGCGTTTTCACCGATAGGCTGGACCACGGGCACGGAAAGCTGTTCCGGTTCCCGGGCACGGTCGCGGCGCGGCGCGCGCGCGGAACCGTTTTCCTGATCCGCGGGCGTTTCCGGCGCCTTTTCCGAAGGCGTTTCGGCAGCCGGTCCGCGGGCGGGCCTCACGGGTTCCCGGGCAGGAGATCCGTCGACCGGCTCACGCGCGGGCTCCCGGACCGTCCGTTCGCCGGTCCTGTTTTTCCCGCCGCGGTCATCCGCATACACGGGTTCCGGATCCTCACGGCGCGTTGAAGTCATGTCAGGCGCGGCGCTCCGGTCCGGAGATCTCTTTTCATCGCGCGCGGATCCATCCGCCGCGGCATACGCCGGCTCCGTTCCGGCAGGCGCCTGCATGGTATATCCGCTGTTCTGCACGGGCATGGTAAAGGCCGTTCTTGCCGGCGGCGTCTGCTGCCCGGCGTTCTGCGCGTCAGCCGTTTTCTCATACGGCCGCTTCTTTCTTTCGGAAGCTGCCGGCGCGGTCGTCAGTCCGTCATACTGCCGGCCGGTAAAGACACTCATCCTGGAAGTATCATCCTGCACGGCAGGCTGACGCCCCGTGCTGAACAGCTTGCTGCTGTGCCGGCCTTTCCGGCCCTTCGCGGCGGCTTCCGTCGCGATATCGTTCTGCCATTGCCGCACGCTTTCACCCTGCTGCGCACCGTTTTCGGGCCGGCGGTAATTCTGCTCATAAGCCTGCTGCTGCATGGTATCAAACTGCCGCGCGCTGCCGGGCTGCATTTCCTGCGCGTACGGCTGCTGCACGTACTGCTGTTGCTGCTGTACGTATT
>JAUNQH010000004.1:61268-73461 GCA_030536295.1 Clostridia bacterium
ACTGCTGCTGCAGGAAGGCCTGGCGGGCCTCTTCCTCACGGCGCTGCTGCTCCTGCTGCCAGACGATCTGCTCTTCCTCCTGCTGTGAGCGTTTCCGCTGCCGGTCATCGGTCAGCCGGATCTTTTCACCTTTCAGCAGGGCAATGAGCTTCTTCGGCGTCAGGCCGACCGCCATCAGGATACAGAACACCGTCAGCAGGAAAAAGATCGTACCGGCCAGGAATGGACCCATGAACTTCCACAGCGGCCAGGCAAACAAGGTTCCGACGGCACCCGCGCTGTAACTTATGCCTTCTATGCATTTATATGTCGCAGTGACATTTGCAAACCAACCTTGATTACTGTAGCTCAGTGACTCCAGCAATAGCTGTGATCCGGGTCCTCCGGCATGGGATACCAGCTGAATAAAGGCACCCAATCCCAGAAACGCGCCGGACGCCCAGGCAAAAGGCCGGACAGGCGCGCGCCGCTGCGTCGACAGGATCACCAGCACGCCCGCCCACAGCGGCAGCACCGGCAGCACCGCCGCGAAAACGCCCGTAAGCCCGAGGCAGATCATCCGCAGGCCTACAAACACAGGTCCGCTCATCCGGATATCCACAGCCAGAAAGATCATCGCGCCCAGCGCGATCAGCGTCAGGCCGAAGATAAAGCGCAGCGCCATGGTATCCGCGGAATAAGCGGGTGCCGTATTTTTCCTTTTTGCCTTCCCGGTCCGTGCCATTGTTATCCTCCGTTTTTGATCTATCTTTCGATCACGATCTGCCGCAATGTGCCGTCCCTGTCCGAATACAGGCACAGCCTGTTCCCGCCGAAGATGTAATGATCCACGGCACCCGGCAGCACGCGATTCTCATCGGCTGCTTCATCATCCAGCCCGGCGGCGGCAGCCGGCTCACCGAGCGCTTCATACCATTCCGTCCGGTCCGTAAGACCGATCCTGAGCCCGAACAGGCAGCCCTGTTCCAGCCGGATCCCGTTCACGACCGAATGATCCCAGTCTTCCGTCAGCTTATCCGTCAGCAGCAGCACGCCGCGCCAGATCCCGCCTTCCGGCGCGAACAGCCTGCCTTCAAGGCAGTAATCCGCGTCCGTCAGCAAATGAGTCTTGTCCGTCAGCGGCTTCAGCGCGTCCCCCAGCGTTACGGGAAGACCCGGCACCCGGCCGCTGCTGACGGCATCCGCGATCGCTTCCGCGCTGCCGGCGTCAAGCGTCAGCATCCGCGGAACGCCCCACCGGTCCGCGACGCCGCCCGGCGTAAGATCCAGCACATCCTCCAGGTCGCTCCAGGAGATGACGATATCCCCGGCGCGGCCGCTCAGCTCGGACAGCCGGTCCACCGGATACAGCAGCCGCAGGCCCGCGTTCGTCAGGGAAAACAGTTCGGGCAGAGGCGTCAGTTCCATATTCTGCAGATGCGCGCTCATGCCGGGGCCGATCTCCTCCTCCAGCAGTGAACAGATCAGCGCCTCCGCGGACACTTCGTCAGTGAAAAGTTCATTTATGCCGATCTCATGCCCGTCCGTCAGATCCAGCGTCACCGCGGTCCAGACATGCGTCTTCCGGCTGCCGGCGATATTTCCCTCAGCCGATACCGTGCAGGACAGGATATCCCCGCCGATCCCGCCGTCCCACTCCACCCGCAGGGAGCCGCCGGAGATCAGCAGCGCCATCCGGTCCAGATACGCGCGGATCCCGCAGCGGGACAGGATCATGTCATTGACGGACCGTTCCAGCTCCGTGTCCGCGATGCCGGACACAGCGGGAAAATGCACCGAGCTTTCCCCGATCTCACTGCCCCGGTCCTCAAGGATAACGGCGGAACCGACGGCTCCGCCGCAGAAAAGCAGCAGCGCCGCGCACAGCATGGCAATAACCGCAGTCTTTCTCATCGTGATAACCCTCCACATTAATATTTTACAACATTTTTACAATTTTATCAAGTTTCTGCGTCGTTTTCGTGTTGACATCATGTATTCCTTTCAGTATAGTAACGTACGAGAACGGGAGGTGCTTTCATGAAGGAAAAAAAGCCGCCGGCCGGATGGAAGAAACGGCTCAGGCACGCGCTGTGGATCCTTTTTTCCCTGGTGATGCTTGCCGTTCTGTATATCGTGCTGATCCTGATCGCGCCGCAGGACAAGGATGCCGGCAGCGATCCCGCCCCGCAGCCCGCGCTTGCCGCGGCGGAAGCGAAGCAGCTCCCGACGGAAGGCGATCTCGCGCTGGCAATGGTCGATTTCCCGGTTCCGGTCATGAGCTTTCTCAGCGGCAGCGGCTGGAGCATGACCGGCGGCATATGCGAAAGCTTTCCCGTAAACGGCGGCTTCGGCCGTGTGATCCGCACATACTGGCAGGACAAGGACGGTACCGGCATCACGCTGGAAAGCATCTATCCGGCAGACGCGTTCGACTGCCTCGGCATGAAGGATCTCCATTTCGCGTCCCAAAGCGGACCCAGCCTGTTCCAGCTCCCGTCCGTGCGCATGGAAAACGAGAATGAGATCCGGCTGCATGTGCAGACGGACACCGGGCTGTATGCCATCACCGCGAAGAAGGAAAGCAAGCAGGAGCTCGGCAACGCGATCCGGTCCATACAGCTGTTTACGGCGGAAAAGAAAGAAAACTGAAGCACTTCTCAGACCCGTCCCGCAGAGGACGGGTCTTTTCTCCGCACAGGGAAGGATTTTACCGAAAAAGTCAGGAAACCGCATCCGGCCTGTGCTATATTATCCGTGTCATCGATGAACAGCAAAGATTCACGAAAGGAGGGCATCGGGTGAGAGCCGAGGAACTGATCCGCGCGCTGGACTACATGGAAGAGCATCTTGAAGGTGAGCTCCGCGTGCCGGATATCGCGTCCGACTGCTACGTGTCCGTATCATCCCTGCAGAAATCGTTCCGGTATGCCTTCGGCATATCCATCAACGACTACATTCTCCGGCGCAGATTCTCCCGCGCCGCGAAGGATCTGCTTGAAACGGATGACGGGATCCTGGAGATCTCGCTGAAATACGGGTATGCCAACGCCGAAAGCTTTACAAGGGGCTTCCGCAGGATCTGGGGCATCAATCCGGGCGAATACCGCAAAAGCCGCAGATTCACCGGCCACACGCCGAAGTTTGCCCTTCGCGAAACACAAACAAATAAGGAGGATCAAGCTATGATCAGCAGTAAATATGACCTGACGGAAATGTATGATATCATCCGCGGCAGAAAGAACAACGCCTATGTGTGCGCCGATCTGAACGGCCTGATGTGGATCAATGACAATCTGGGCTTTGACGCCGGAGACGCCGCGCTGCGTGAAATGATCCGCCGGCTGGAGGAAGCCTGCGCGGAAAACGACGTCCTGCTGCGGATCGGCGGGGATGAGTTCGTCATCTTCACCGCTGAGCCCGGCATGGACCACGCCAATGACATCGTATCCAAAGTCGCGGCGCAGAACGAAAAGAAGATCGCCTTCGGCGATGCGGAATTCGCGGTCAATATCCATGTGGGCGCCTTCCGCCGCGCCGGGGACGCGCCCGCCGACGCCGAAAAGCTGGTCTCCGAGATCAGCGAGCAGATCAGAACGATCCATAACTGACAAAGCGGCACCGACAGAGCAGCAGCCCCCATCCCCAATAGCGGGGACGGGGGCTGCTGCTGTTTTCGGTTTTCGGTTCATCCGGACCGCCGGCGGCATTATCCGCGGCTCCAGCGGACCCCTTCCTTGGTATCGATCAGAGTGATGCCCATGGCGGTCAGTTCGTCACGGATGCGGTCGGCCTCCGCCCAGTTCTTATCCTTGCGGGCCTGCTGGCGGGCGGCGATCAGACCGGCGATCACGGGATCGTCTTCCTGCTGCGCCTCCTGCCGCGGGGCAGCCTGCGCGGCACGCGCGGCAGCGGCCTTCGCGGGCAGATCCAGGCAGAGCACCTGATCAAACCTGTCGATCAGCGCGAGTTTTGTTTTGTCATTGATATCCGCTTTCAGCACATCATAGAAGACCGTCACCGCCAGCGAGGTATTCAGGTCATTATCCAGCGCGGCGCGGAACTTCTCCTCCAGGGCGGCCGCTCCCTCGCTGTCATATTCCGCGGGATCCTCCGGATCCAGCGCCGCGATGCGGTCGATCAGCTTGCGGTAGGTCTGCGAGGCATTGTCAAGATTTTCGAAGGAGAACACCAGCGTCCTGCGGTAATGGCTCTGAAGGCAGAACAGCCGGTAGGCCAGGGGATCATACCCCTTCTGCTGAAGCAGCGAAACGGTCAGGAATTCTCCCTTTGACTTGGACATCTTGCCGGACTGGTCATTCAGGTGATGCACATGGAACCAGTAATTGCACCACTTGTGGCCCAGATAGGCCTCGCTCTGCGCGATCTCGTTCGTATGGTGCGGGAAGGCGTTGTCAATGCCGCCGCAATGGATATCCAGCCATTCGCCGCAGTACTTCATGCTGATGCAGGAGCACTCGATATGCCAGCCGGGATAGCCGACGCCCCAGGGAGAATCCCATTTCAGCGCCTGATTCTCGAATTTCGACTTTGTGAACCACAGCACGAAGTCCGCTTTGTTGCGCTTGTTGTCATCGGCCTCCACATCATCGCGCACGCCGACAGCCAGGTCTTCCTGCTTGAAGTCCTGGAAAACGTAATATTTCGACAGCTTGCCCGTATCAAAATAGATATTCTCACCGGCACGGTAGGCATATCCGTCCTCCAGCAGCTTTTCGATCACGCGGATGAAATCATCAATGCATCCGGTGGCGGGCTGTACGACATCCGGCGTACGGATGTTCAGCTTCGCGCAGTCATCAAAGAACGCGTCCGTATAGAACTTCGCGATCTCCATCACGGTCTTGTTCTCGCGCTTCGCGCCCTTGAGCATCTTATCCTCGCCGGTATCGGCATCGCTGGCAAGATGACCGACGTCAGTGATGTTCATCACGCGCTTCACATCAAGGCCCGTATAGCGCAGGTACCTGTCAAGCACATCCTCCATGATATAGGTGCGCAGGTTGCCGATATGCGCGAAGTGATACACGGTCGGCCCGCAGGTATAGAGCTTTACTTTTCCGGGCTCGTTCGGAACGAACTCCTCCCTGGTGTGTGAAAGGGAATTGTACAGTAACATCGTCATGCTCTCCTTTTCTTTTTTCGCAGGGTATCAAAAAGCCCCCTGCTGCGGCATTGCGGCAAGAGGCGAATAGATCGCGGTTCCACTCTCTTTTATCACTCATGCGGCCGATAACGGAGCCATCCGGGGACATTGCTCCCCCGCTCCCGGGCGCACTTCATACTCCTGTGATCCGGAGCGGCTTTCAGCCGGTGACCGCTCTTCTCTGAGGACCGTACGGAATACTACTCTTCCCGTTCACAGCGTGATTCCGTGAGTATTGTAGCACCTGAAACGGTCATCGTCAAGCATGCGGAAAACATATACGGCGGACAGCGGTCTTCCTGTTCCGTCCCGTTGGCAAAACAGGCCGGATGCGTATATCATCTCCTGCGGCGGGAGATCGCCGGAACCGTCACCGCGACAGACACCGCAACAGAACACGCCAGCAGGATCACCCAGAGCAGCAGCCGGCTTTCGTCCCCCGTGGGCGGCAGCGGCGGCTGTTCGTTTTGCGTTACGGTCACCTTCGCGTAATTCAGCTTATTATTGCGGGTATAGGCTTCCCGTACAGGGCCGTTCGCGTCCCGGACGCCGAGGATCTCGACCGCGATCTCATAAGCGCCGGGTTCACTGAAGGTATACCCGATCTCCGTATCATCACTGCCGCGCGCCAGGGGATACAGCTGCTTATCCTTCCACAGTGCTTCTTTGGTCACGGAGTCGTATTCCTTACCGTCTTTGCTGATCACGTAGCGGAGCCTGATGGCTGCCCAGGGCTGATCCGTCAGCGGGACATAGCTCTGATTTCTGAGCATTCCGCTCATCATCACTTTTTCACCCGTCACGGTCTGCGCATACCGGTCATTGTTTTCTCCGACCCTGATATCGTATACAGCGAGATCCGGCGACGCGTAGATATCCCGCGTTCCCTCGGTCTCTTTCGGAATATCCGCGCTGTAAGGCCGGACCGACATGATATTCGTGATCTCCATATCATCACGCGGGTGCATCCAGTAGTCATGGACGTACGCCACCGTCAGGCCGGGTGCGGTTTCACTGTCACTGTATACAACGGGATACATTTCGAAGCTGTTGACCCGATCCCTGCGGGAGCCGGCTTTTCCGGGAGCATCCGGGTCATCATAGTCATATTCCGCGGCATCATTGTCGGAATCGGCCAGCAGCACATACACCACATTCCCGGCACCCGCGGCCGTCTTTTCGCGTACGGTGCCCGTCAGAGTCAAGTCATGCCCGCTCCCGAGACCGTACTCCAGCCCCATCCCGACGCCGTAGCCCGCCGCCAGATCATCGGCCGCCTGCCGCAAGCCTTCGGGCGTAATAAATATCCGGTACCCGTAAAAAACGGAATCGTAATTCCATTCCACCACATCATCGGCGCAGAACGCCTTCGCAAGGCCGCCGCTGTTTTTTTCCATCAGCTGGGCACCCGTCCAGTAAGCCATGCCGAACCGCACCTCACCGATGCTTTCATCATACCACTGGTCAACATCGATGCCGTTCAGGAACCACTTGTCCCCTTCGAAGGCAAAACTGCCGGAATCGGTGTAGTTTTCGGTAAAGTAGTCAAAAATGTCGTCCTCGTTTTCGAAGCTCACCTTGCCGGGGTTCATTTCCGTCACGGCGCGGCCCCAGCCGGACAGCTCCAGCGAATTGGTGGCGGCGGCGGCCCAGCAGAGCCAGGAATCGCTTTGGAAGTCCGGCGCCTCGCCGCTCTTCCGTTCGGGGATCGGCTGCTTATTCTGTTTTTCGGCGTCCATCAGATCGATACCGGATACCGTGTATTCGTTCGCTTTTCCGGTCGCCCTGCTGACAACGCGCAGCTTTCCGCCCTCCGCCGCGCAGTCCGCGATCTTCTGCGCCAGGTCTTCCGCCCAAAGAGACGGATCGGCGCTGCCGCGGATGCCGGCGACAAAAGCGGTATACTCCCTGCCGTTCGCTTCAAAGTCAAAGGACAGGCACAGATACCGGTCATTCCCCGGATGCGCGGTCACGGAAAGACCGGTGACCTTCGCCGGCGCGGCGAACGCGCACGCTGCCCACAGGACGGTCATGATCAGAAGGATCGCCGGAATGACTTTTCGGATATGTCTCATTGCTCTTGCCCCGCTCTCACCGGTCCGCGGCCGCCATGCTACCGTAAACCGCCGTGTTGATATACTGAAACATATGAACATTATATGCCACAGTTCCCAGCTTGGCAATAAAAGGATATCACAAAATACGGCCTCACGCGGAGCCCGCAGGGCCGTATGGCTGAACCTGTTTTTCCGGATCCGGACGCCCGGGTCCCGCTCCGCGGAGCGCTGCCGTTGTTTTGCGGCCCCACACGCGACCGCGGGAGATCATGACCCGGTCCTCCGGATGTTTATCCTTCCTTTTCCGGCCGGTATTCCGTTTTCCACAGTCCATGCAGGTTGCACAGGGCGTAGGCGGCGATCACCTCATCCCCTTCGCAGACGCGGAAGCATACCTCCGGCTCCGTGCCGGGCATCAGTTCGGCGCACTGGATCCCGTTCGCGGTCTGCAGCAGGATCCGGCTGATATGATGCGCTTCCGTCATCGGATGCGGCTCGGTGCCGACGGAAACAAACACTCTGCCTTCCACAGCCATGATCACCGGAACATGCTTTTCACGGGACGCGTCCACGCTGCCCGGGATCATTTCCTCCATTTCCTCCCCGCAGCAAACCAGCGGAACACCCGTATCCTCCACGAGCGCGGCGATCTGGCCGCAGACAGAGCACTTGAAAAATCTCACATTCATCTTTTTTTCTCCTTTCATGCGTTTATCAGTTATTCAGAAGCAAACATTTCACACCGGCGCTCCGCGCTTCACGCGGAGCAGGCAGCGCCAGCCGCAGCACACCCACGGCATACCGCGCCGTGATGTCATCAGGTGTCAGAGCCGGATCGACAAAGAATCCGCGCTGCAGTATATCGGTCAGCCGTTCCTGATAGATCAGCCGGCCGTAGATATCTGTTTCTTCCGTATCACGATGCCTTTCGGCCGTCACCGTCAGAAAACCGTCATCCAGATCCAGCCAGATCTGGTCTTCCGTGAAATCCGGCAGGTCAATATCGATCAGGTACATGCCGTCATCCGTCTGTACATCGACTTTCATCTCATTTTTACCGCGCAATACGCAGAAGGGCGTATCCCCGCCGCGCGGGCAGGCGGACAGGAACTGAACCGGAAAGCCCGTTTCATCGTCCGTCAGCGGCTCGTCATGGTTCTGATACATGTCATTCATCCTTTCTTTATCACTTTCTGTATCCGCATTTCGGGCACACGCCTTTTTCGTTCAGCGCGATGCCGCACAGCGGGCAGCGCTCCTGCGTTCCATAGGGCTCATATTCCTGGGATGCCCCGTTCACGCCGCTGGTAAAGGTCAGCTTCGCGATCTTCAGCTTGTCCTTCAGCAGATCATGGACGATCCTGATCATCCCCTCCACGGTCATGGTCTCCTTTGTCACAACGAGGCGGCATGATGGATAGGCCCTCGCCAGCTCCGTGCTGAATTCCGGTCCCCGCATCGTGTTCTGCGGATGACCGTCCAGGATGCCCTGCTCCTCATACACATTCAGGATCGCCGGCAGCAGCGGGTCATCCTCACGGAGGATCAGCGCGTGGTCAAAATTCTTCAGCACTTTCCACGCTGTTTTCTGAATTTCATTACAGGGAAACACCATATTCACCCCGGGATTGATGCTGTCCTCCACTTCAATGGTCAGCACACCGGTATGGCCGTGCAAATACTGCGCTTCCCCCCTGAAGCCGTAGAAACGGTGGGCATACTGGATCTGAAGTGTGGTTATACTGCGCATATCGATTACCTCTCTTTCAATTCATGTACGGGCAGGAATGTGCCCGTTCGCTGTACTGTTCATTTACCTCCTGTCCGCGTACACGCGGCTGACGCGCCCGTACAGGACGGCGGTACAGGATATTCTTCGTTTCGCGCTTTCGCGCTGATCCTTCCTTCAAAAGACCCGGCGGGCAGATACGGTCCGCGGCTTCACACGTACGGATGTGAAAAGCGGCAGCACGATCGCCGTCAGGATGATGACCTCGCCCAGGAAGCCCGCTCCGATCACAAACGGATGCGCTCCGTTATACCAGGCCGGTGAAAGATGCTTATACAGGATGCCGGCATATGCCCACATCACCGCGAGACCGGCGATGCCGTTTTTGCCGAAGACCACAACGGAAAAGGCGATACCCGCGCCGACAAGCAGCACCAGCGATGTCCAGAAATCAGCCGGCAGCCCCCAGCCGTTCCAGCCGATACTTGTCAGCCAGACGCTGATATTGGCGATGGTCGCGGCAATGATCCATCCGTAATATACGGAAAATCCGGTCCTTGCCGCCATACGAAGCATAAACCCGCCGTTCGCGTTTCCGAGGCGCCCCTGGATCATGATCAGTGAGATCAGCAGCAGCGCGATGCAGAGCACGGAGGGGCCGATCAGACGATCGTGCCAAAGGAAGATCCATGCGATATTCAGGGCGCAGCTCACGGCGAACCACAGCCCGATATCCTCGCGCACCCCCGCGCTGAATCTTCCCGAATCGAAAACTTCCCACTGATAAATGACGAAGACCGCCATAAGAACATAGATCAGCCCCCAGATCGCGAAGGTCACGGGCGCCGGAGTAAACAGGTTCGGATACGCTTCGGTGACCTGGCTGACGGTATTGCCGCCGATCGGCAGCAGGTTCGCCAGCGCGTTGACCGCGGCCATCGCCGCGAAAGCGATCGTATTGATCCATTTAAGTGCCATTCGAAATCATCCCTTCCCGGTATTCAGGTCCATATTTGTGCCGTTCAGCCATTCGGAGCAGATACCGCGGACACAGGACGCTTTCACCGTCCGCGGCAAACTTAAAAAGTGCAAGTGAATTCCTCCCTTTTCTGTGGAATGCGGGAAGGCTCTGCGCTATAATGAAATGGCAGGGCTGCCTTCCGTTTACGCCGGCATGGTAGCAAACGGCGGTATGTACAGCAATAGTACTGTATACAAAATGAAAATGTATTTTTTTCCGTCCGACCGAAAGGAGGCCCATCCATGAACAACGTAACACTGGGAAAGGTTCTCAAAGCAATGTATAAGCTGAGCGGAAAAACACTGACCCAGCTTTCGGATGAGACCAGTCTGACGGTGGACAACATTAATAATCTGCTTTACGCGCGCATTCAGAAGCCCGGGCTCGCGGGCGTCAACGCGCTGGTGAACGCCATGGGCTTCCGGATCCAGGACCTGATGGCTTTTCTGGAAGCGTATCCCGAGATCCCGGAAGACAGCGATACCACGGAATTATTCACGAATTACATTCATGCCGCAGACACTGCAAACGCGCCTGCAGCGCCTGCAAAAGAGCCTGTAAGGGCTGCAAAGGGAAGCTTTGCGGCCGAGATCGGGCTGCTGAACGACGAGCATGAAAAACAGCTCGACCGGTTCCGCGCCGCCAATCAGCGGCACATGGAGCAGATCCGGGAGCAGTATGAAGGCCAGCTGAAGCAGCTGCAGGACCAGAACAAACAGATGGAGCAGCACTTTGACAAGAGCGTCGCCGTACTGAGAGAGACGCATGCGCAGGAGATCGGGCATCTGGAAAAGGAAGGCAGTCGACACAGAAAAACGATCACGTTCCTGACGATCGCCATCAGTATGGAAACCGCTGTGATCCTGCTGATGATCATCGTGGATATGATCAACCGCAACATCGGCTGGTTCCGGTAAGCAGCGGACGGCAGATCCGTGAAAGCAGGTGATCCCGTCAGCACAGAAATGACCGGACATATGCATGGAGGAGATGAACATGACGCTGAAAACACAAACGGAAGTTCCGGAGGAGCCGAAACGGAATATGGCCTTTCACCGCTTTCTGTGCTTTTTCCTGCTGTGGCTCTGCGCCGCCGGCAGTATCCTGACCGCTGTTCTGTGTTTCTCTCAGCCCGCGGAAATGAACAACGGGGCCTATAATGTACTTGTACACGATGTTCTCGCGCTGGATGAGGATCTGACCGTGAATGTCGCGGAGCCGTTATTCACCTGCAATACCAGCCAAAGTATGCCCCGCTCGGAAATGACCGGCGCCATCGCGCCGGAGGTGACGCGCGCCGTCGGAAAGATCTGCCTTCTCAGCGCCGCTGACGGCATCGTCAGCTCCGCGCTGCCGGCCGTGCTGGGCATGACCGTCACCGGAAGTTTTGTCATCGACGGCATTCTGCGGATCCTTCTCGGACTGACCGCGATCGCCGCGGCGGTTCTCCTGATCAGGGGAAAATATACCGGATCCCTGCCCGTAATGTGTTACTATCTGGCTAACACCGTGCTGATGGTCATTCTGATGTTCCCGAAGTTCTCCTTCCCTTATCTGATCGTTTTCTTCGCGAACTTCCTGATGGCGGGCTGTACAACGATCTATTATGTGCGTCGCAAGCATCAGATGCTGTTTCCGGAGCAATGATCCGTTCTGACTGATACCGGCGATATCAAAGCTGCTCAACAAACATAAAGCTCTCTTTACGTGAATAAAGAATGTCAGCTGTGCAGCGCATACCAAAAGCCTCCCCTTGATGCAAGGGGAGGCTTAAAAAATGCAAAGAAAAAGATCAGGAATCTCTTCCTGATCTCTGGCTCCCCAGGTAGGGCTCGAACCTACAACAACCCGGTTAACAGCCGGGTGCTCTGCCATTGAGCTACTGAGGAATATTGGAATCCGGCGGCGACCTACTCTCCCGGGCCGTTACCAGCCAAGTACCATCGGCACTGAAGGGCTTAACTTCTGTGTTCGGTATGGGAACAGGTGGGACCCCTTCGTCATTACCACCGGAAATGGTAAAGCACTTTTTTGCGGAACACTTATAAGGGCGGTCCGCTATTCAGTTAGCCGATCGATCATCTTTTTCTTCCTCCGACCGACCTTAAGCATTTTAGCACCGGTATGACAGATTGTCAAGCGGTTCTTCATGCTCCAGAGCCTGCGCCCTGACGACTGCACAGCCTTCACAAAGATTCTCTCACTGACCTGTTTGTGTTACCAATTGATCTCTTCAAGCG
>JAUNQH010000041.1:0-10686 GCA_030536295.1 Clostridia bacterium
ATGCTGGTGTGCCTTTCGGCGTCCTGCGCGCAGGCTGCCGGGGAAGACGGAAAGAAGACGCTGACGATCTACTGGGCGGGGGACGCGGATATCGCGACCTCGGATGTGTGGATCTGGCCCTCCGGCGGTGACGGAAAGGGCTATCTGTTCTCAGAGTGCGAATACGGCTTTGTGTGCCGCGCGTCTTTTGACGCGGATGTGACCGAAGCCGGGTTCATCGTGCGCACGGGCTGCTCGGACCCGGGCGGAAGCGCGTGGGGCAACGCCGTGAAGGATTTCGCCGATGACCGGTTCGTGGAGCTGAGCGGGGCGGAAACGGAGATCTGGCTGAAGACCGGCGACGGCGCCGTGTATAACAGCACGGACGGCGGAAAGACGCTGGAGGAGATCCGCAAGTTCAAGATGGCGGGCATGATCGCGGCCGATCAGATACGGTACGTGATCGCGCCGGCGGCGCGCATCGAGGATCTGAGCGCCATACACGTGCGGCAGGACGGGCGCGAGATCGGCATCAAAAAACTGTCCAGCCTGGGCAACAAGGTGGTGCTCGGGGTGATCACAACGGAGGAACCTATGGATGTGACCAAGCGCTACACCGTGGAGATCGAAGGCTACGGCAGCAAGGACGTGCTGCCCACCGAGATCTTTGACAGCGCCGATTTTGTTGAAAACTACACCTATGACGGGGATGACCTCGGCGCGGTGATCAGCGGGGACGAAACAACGTTCAAGGTATGGGCGCCGACGGCTTCCGAAGTGGTGCTGAACCTGTTTGAAGCGGGAAACGGCTGCGACGCGTACGCGCGTGAAAAGATGACATATACTGATCACGGCGTGTGGAGCCTGACGATGCCCTGCGGACACGGCACGTATTATACCTACACGGTAACGACATCCGCCGGCACGCAGGAGGCCGTGGACCCCTATGCCCGCACGCTGGGCGTGAACGGCGACCGCGGTATGGTGACGGATCTTTCAAAAACGGATCCGGAAGGCTTTGACGCGGATACATGGTATACCGGCGCGGAGACCTATCAGCAGGCCTCCGTGTGGGAAGTGCATGTGCGCGATTTCTCATCCGCGCTGAGCGGCAGCAGGTGGCCGGGCAAGTATCTGGCGTTCACCGAAACGGGGCTGACCAACGCCGCCGGCGAGAGCACGGGTATCGACTATGTGAAGCAGCTGGGCGTGACCCACGTGCACCTGCAGCCGGTATATGACTACGCCACCGTGGATGAGACGGATCCGGAGAGCGGATACAACTGGGGCTATGACCCGAAGAACTACAACGCGCCGGAAGGCAGCTATTCCACGGATCCGTACAACGGCGAGGTCCGCGTGCGCGAATTCAAGCAGATGGTGGCCGCGATCCATGACGCGGGCATGGGCGTGGTGATGGATGTTGTATACAACCATACCTATGACATCAACTCCAACCTGAATAAGATCGTGCCGTATTACTACTATCGCTTCACCGCCACGGGGGACAGCTCCAACGGTTCCGGCTGCGGAAATGAGACCGCGTCCGAACGGAAGATGTTCCGCAAATATATGAAGGATTCCGTGACCTACTGGATGACGGAATACCATATCGACGGCTTCCGGTTTGACCTGATGGCGCTGCATGACAGGGACACGATGCAGCAGATCGAACAGGTGCTGCATGAGATCAATCCCTCGTGCCTGATCTACGGCGAAGGATGGACGGGCGGCACATCCGCGCTGAACCCGAACCTGCTTTCGACCCAGGCGAACATTTCCAAGGTGAAGGCTTCCGAAGGCGCCGCGGGCGGCGTGGCGGTATTCAATGACGCCATCCGCGACGGACTGAAGGGATCCGTGTTTGACCCGAAGGACCGCGGCTGGATCAACGGCAAGGCCAACACGGGCAACGCGCGGAAGGTGATCTTCGGCATCGAGGGCGGCGAAACGAGCGGCATCGTCAGCTGGAAGGTCAAGAATGCCGGCGTGATCAACTACATGTCCTGCCATGACAACCTGACGCTGTATGACAAGCTGAAGGCCAGCTGCCCGGATGCTTCGGATGAGGAGATCGTGAAGATGCAGCGCCTGGGCGCGGCGGCCGTGTTCCTGGCCAAGGGCACGCCTTTCACCCTGGCCGGCGAGGAAATGATGCGCACCAAGCAGGGGGATGAAAACAGCTACAAGTCCTCCGACGAGATCAATAAGATCGACTGGGAAGCCCTGGTGCCCGGCAGTGATGCCTATGAGATGAGCCGGTACTACGCGATGCTCAACGGGCTGCGGAAGGAGTACGGCTTCCTGACAAACGCGGAGGTCAAGGGTGAAGTGCTGAACGGAAACGCCATCGGCGTCACCTGGACCGTGAACGGCGAAACGGCGGCGTACGCCGTGCTGAACCCCGCCGGAAACCCGCTGACGCTGTCACTGCCTGCGGAAGGCATGAGCGCCGCGGCGGGAAACGGCACCGTGAACGGCGGCGCGTGCACCGTGCCCGGAATGGATTGGGCGTTGTTTGTAAAATAAAACCGGGCAGAAAGAATGATCCCGCGGCTGCGTGCCGCGGGATCCGTTTTATGATCTTTTTTACCGTTTGGCTTTTGTTCACTTTTTCTTCCGGTGAGCCAGCAGCACGCGGCAGGTATCCGGTATGCTCTGGTGGTCGATGGCGGTCACATCGCAGCGGACCGTTTTCAGCGCGAACTGCAGGATCGGCCCGGCGGTGAACATATAGATCAGGGTGCCGATGCCCACGGGCCCGCCGAGCAGATAACCGACACCGGTCACCGTAACGAGCAGCGCGATGCTGACCAGCCCCAGCGGGATCTTCGGCAGTTTGCGCTTGAGACCGACCAGAAGCGTGTCCCGCGGACCGCAGCCCAGCGCGGACCGCATGTAGAAATACTGCGAATAGCCTTCGATCACGATGCCGATGAGCATCATCGGGATGCCCGTGAGCAGGCTTTGCTGCATGGGGATCAGGTTCAGCGCGTCAAACAGATCGACGCTTTTGCCGACGAGGATCGCGTCCAGGATCATGCCGATGCCGATCTTCTCCCGCAGGCAGATGTCAATGAGCAGGATGAGCAGCGAAACGGTGACCGACGCGTTGCCGTAAAGAATGTGCAGCGAGGATGAAAGACCGAGCTGGAACACATCCCACGGCCCGGCGCCGATGTTGGCGCGGATCGTGAGATGGACCCCGAAGGCGAAAACGAAAAGGCCGAATGAGGCGGACAGCGCGTTCTTTAAAAGGCTGCCCGGTGTATTGTTCTGTTCCATCGGATATCTCCTTATCCGCCGGCTGCGGGTCCGGCCGCTTATCTGACCACGTTCCGCGCCCAAAAGTCGGACTTGAGCATGATCAGCCCCAGCACCAGCTTGATGATGTCAATGAACTGCACGCAGAAATAGATCTGAATGATCGAAAGGGAAGTGTACGTGCACAGCAGGAACGCCAGCAGCACGGTGACCACCCAGGTGTATACGGCGTCGAAAAGGAAGGTGATCATCGTGCGGCCGCCGGAACGGATGGTGAAATACGTGACGTGGGCGAAGGAATGCAGCGGAAGTGAAAGCCCCGCGACGATGAGCATCTGCCGCGTCAGCTCCCGCACCTCATCCGGCACGTTGTACATCAGCGGCACATAGGGGGCGGCGATGACCATGGCGCCGCCGATCACGATATGGATGACCTCGGTCAGCACGATCAGCTTGCGGTCCACATCCCGCGCTTCCTCCAGCTTGCCGGCGCCGAGACGCTGGCCGACCATGATGGAAACGGCGGTGCCCATGGCGAACATGATCACGCAGAACAGGTTCCATGCCGTGCTTGTGATGTTCAGCGCGGCCACCGCGTTCAGCCCGCGGGAGGAGTACTGCTGGTTGATCACGGTCATGCCGAGGGACCAGAGGATCTCGTTGAGCAGCAGCGGGAAGGCGGTGCGGGAGATGCGGGCCATCAGCTCGCGGGGGACGGACAGCCTGCTGTAAAGATGACGGATGCAGGCGAAACGGTCCGTATGCCGGTGGGCATGCAGCACCACGATGAACATCTCCACATAACGGGAGACGACCGTGGCTATGGCGGCGCCGCTCACACCGAGGGCAGGCGCGCCGAGGTTGCCGAAGATCAGCACCCAGTTGCCGAACAGGTTCGTGAGGATGGCGATGACGGACGCGATCATGGGGGCGACGGTCTCACCGGCCTCGCGGAGGGAGCTGGAGTATGCCTGCACCACCGCGAAGGGCAGCAGGCCGAACAGCATGATATTCAGATAAGCGGTGCCCTCACGCAGGGCAAGCGCCGGATCGCCTCCGTCCGCCTCGCCCTGCAGGAAGGCGGAGATGAACGCTTCGCCGAAGCAGGCGTAAATGACAATGGCGATGATCGTGGTGATCAGGCTGAACCAGAGCTTGAAGCGGAGCGTATGGCGCATGCCGTCCATATCGCCCTTGCCGAAGAACTGCGCGCCGAAGATGCCGATGCCGCCCAGCCCGCCGAAGATGGCCAGGTTGAAGATCATCAGGATGGTATTGGAAATGGAAGCCGCGCTGATGGATTCCGTACCCAGCGCACCGACCATGATATTATCCAGCAGGGACACAAAATTGGATACAAACTGCTGGATGACGATCGGAACCAGCAGAACGAGCACAGACCTGTAAAATGCCTTGTTGCCGAAGTAACGGCTGAGCTTTGGCATGGCGAAAACCTCCGGGATCATAATACGCAACAGTATAAGAAATTCGCGGGGATGATGTCAAGCTGAATTGACACCACGCGCGGTAACGCTGTATGATGGTAGCGGACGCACGGGGAGGGAAAGCTGATGACTCAGACGCGCATCTATATCGCGCAGGTGTCCGGAGAAGGCACGGATGAGCTGCCGGCTGACCGGCTGGAAAAGGCGGCGCGCTATCGCTTTGAGGCGGACCGGATGCGGTCACTGACCGCCGGACGGCTGCTGCACAGGGCCTGCGCGGAAGCGGGGATCCCCGGTGCCGACGCGCGTGTGCTGACGGGCGAACAGGGAAAGCCGTATTTCGCCTTTCATCCGGAATGGCGGTTCAGCCTTTCACACTCCGGCGATCTGGCCATGTGCGTGATGTCCCCGAATGAGGTCGGCTGCGATATCGAGCGGATCGGCGACCGGGAAACGGAAAAACTGGCGAAACGCTTTTTTTCCGGCGCGGAGAACGAACTGCTGGAGCGGACGCCTGAAGCGGAACGCGCGCGGATGTTCTTCCGGCTGTGGACGCTGAAGGAAAGCTTTCTGAAATGCACGGGCGAGGGCCTGACGCGGCCGCTGGATTCATTCACCGTAAGCATCGGGGATGACGGTCCGGCGATCGTGAACGCCGGGGACGGGTATGATTACCGCCTGTATGAACGGAACGATATCGAAGGTTATTGCGCCGCGTGGTGCGAACGGAAAGGATGATAAAAATGAAGGATCTGTATAACCGTACCCTGCAGTCGCTGCTGGAGGATCCGCTGATCGCGGAGCTCGGCCCGGAGGCGATCCGCGCGCGGGATCTGAGCCGGGATGAGTTCTGGACCTGGACGCTGGAAAAGATCGATCATGATATGCACTGGAGCAGCCTGAACCGCGGCTTTACGCGCCTGTTTGAGATCGCGGAGCGCGGGCAGTATTACTATCCGCTCTATACGCCGGAGGAGTGCGCGGCGGAGCCGGAAAAGAAGGGCGTGAACCTGACGCGCTTCCCGAGCGACGATCCAGCCGCGGATGGACGGCCGTTCATCCTGCTGGTGCCGGGCGGAGGCTTCGTGAACGTGTGGAACCTGACCGAAGGCTGGCCCGTGGCGCAGCATTTCAACGAACGCGGATATCATGTGTTTATCCTGACCTACCGGGTCGGCCTGGAAGGGGCGGCGCTGCGCGCCATGGATGACGCGGCGAAGGCGATGCGCCTGATCGCGGAGCACGCGGATGAATTCCATGTGGATCCGGCCAGATACATCACGTGCGGCTTCTCCGCAGGCGGCTATCTGGTATGCCTGTGGAACACGGAAAAGGGCTACGCGGCTTACGGCCTGCCAAAGCCGGAAGCCTGTTTCCCCATCTATCCCGTGACCTCCTACCGCATCATGGATGCCGAGGAATGGGATGAGGGCGACGATAAGGACGAGATGGCGCTGGAATCCGTGGGCTGCACCATGGCGGAAGCGTGCGAGAGCTGCTTTGAGATCCCGGAGCACGCGGAGGGCTTCCCGCCGTCGGCGATCTTCCTGGCTGCCGGGGATGAGCTGGTGGATCCGGAACACTCTAAAAAACTCGCCGCGGCTTTGGAAAAGGCCGGTATACCGTGCAGGCTGGAGATCGGCCCGGAGGGCGGCCACGGCTTTGCCGACGGCACCGGCATGTGCATGGAGGGCTGGCCGGAGCGCGCGATCGACTGGTTTGAACAGACTGTGCGCTGAAGCGCGCGGATATATCCGCCGGAACGGTGAAGAGCCGTGCCGGCGCTTTCTTTTTTCAGGGTTGCTTTACGTATAGTGAACAGATATAATATATAAGGTTATGATATTTTATCCGAAAAGGAGCACGATATACATGAAGCTTGGTGTCGTGGGTCTGCCGAACGTCGGCAAAAGCACCCTGTTCAACGCGATCACGAAAGCCGGCGCGCAGGCCGCCAATTATCCTTTCTGCACCATTGAGCCGAATACCGGCATGGTCATGGTTCCGGACAGCCGCCTGGATGTGCTGGCCGATATGTATCACCCGAAGAAAGTGACGCCCACGACCATCGAGTTCGTGGATATCGCCGGGCTGGTGAAGGGTGCTTCCCGCGGTGAAGGCCTGGGCAACAAATTCCTGAGCCATATCCGTGAGTGCGACGCCATCGTGCATGTGGTGCGCTGCTTCGCGGATGACAACATCATCCATGTGGACGGGTCCATTGATCCCGCCCGCGATATCGAGACCATCAACCTGGAGCTGATCTTCGCGGACATGGAGACCGTGACGCGCAGAAAGGACAAGGCCGTGCGCAATTTCCGCGGCGGCGACAAGAAGGCCGCGATGGAAGCGGACCTGGCGGAGCGGATCTACGCGCATCTGGAATCCGGCAAGCCCGCCCGCACCTGTGAGGTGACGGACGAGGAGCAGGAGATCCTGGACCAGTGGTTCCTGCTGACTACCAAGCCCGTGATCTACGCCGCGAACATCGCGGAGGATGACCTGGGCAAGGATGAGAGCGAGATACCGAACCTGGACCGCGTGCGCGCGATCGCTGACGCGGAGAACGCCGGCATCATCGTGATCTCCGCCGCCATTGAAGAAGAGATCGCCCAGATGGCGCCGGATGAAAAGGAACTGTTCCTTGAAGAGCTCGGCATCGGCCAGAGCGGTTTGGACAGGCTGATCACCGCCTGCTATGACCTGCTCGGGCTGATCTCCTTCCTGACCGCCGGCGAGGATGAATGCCGCGCGTGGACCATCAAAAAGGGCACCAAGGCGCCCCAGGCTGCCGGCAAGATCCATACCGACTTTGAAAAGGGCTTTATCCGCGCGGAGATCGTTCCCTTTGACACCCTCAATGAAAACGGATCCATGGCCGCCTGCAAGGAAAAGGGTCTTGTGCGCAGTGAGGGCAAGGATTATGTGATGAAGGACGGAGATATCACGCTCTTCCGTTTCAACGTATAAGGAGGACCGCGAAAATGAGCCGTATCCGTTATTTCTGGGATCGCCTGTTCAAGATGGACTGGAAAGCCATGTGGAAGACCACCGGCCTGCTGAAGAAACGCAGCGGAAAAGGCCGCGTCTGGCTGCTGTGCGACATGCTGAAGTGCGCGGTGAAGTATAACGCCGGGTATATCGACTACAAGATCGCGCAGATGTACAAGCTGAACGACGCGCAGCGCAGGACCGTGATCACCCGCGGCATCTCCAACGATATCGTGCGGCGGATGAATGACAAGGCGTACTGGCATTTCTTTGATGACAAGACCGAGTTCAACGCGACCTTCAGCGAGTGGGTGAACCGGAAATGGCTGCTGATCAACGCGGACACGGATACCGCGAAGCTGGATGAGATGATCCGGTATGAGAAGCAGCTGATCGGCAAGCCGCTGGAGGGCTCTTCCGGCCAGGGCATTCAGAAATATACGGAGGAAGACTGGAAGGACGGCGCGGAAGCGTTCCTGAAACGCCTGAACGCGGACGGCATCGGCATTCTGGAAGAGATCGTGATCCAGCATCCGAAGATGGCGTCCCTGTGCCCGACATCCGTCAACACCTGCCGCATCGCCACGCTGCTGGGCGACAAACAGGAGGGCATCGTATACGCCTTCCTGCGCATCGGCAACGGCAAGGTGATGGACAACGTGGACTGCGGCGGCATGGCCGCGCGGATCGACCTGGAATCCGGCATGCTGAAAACAGTCGGCGCGGACAAGGCCGGGAACACCTTTACCCGCCACCCGATGACCGATACGCCCATCGTGGGCTTCACCATCCCGTACTGGAAGGAAGCTAAGGAGATGTGCATGGAAGCCGCGCGGAAGATCCCGCAGATGCGCTTCGTGGCATGGGATGTGGCGATCACAAAGGACGGACCGACCTTCATCGAAGGCAACAGCTTCCCGAGCCACGCGATCCCGCAGTTCGCGGCGCATTATCCGGACGGCATCGGGATCCTGCCTGAGCTTGAAAAGTTTATTGACTTATGAGTATGATGAAGAAGATCGCACTGCTGCTCGCGGTGCTTGTGCTGCTTCCTTTCCACGCCTGCCGCGCCGATGAGATCGGCATTGATGAGATCGTGGAGGAAGTGATCCTGGAGGATGACGGCACGGAGACCGTGATCACGGAGAACGCGGAACAGCAGACGCACACCGCCCGCGACGAGTTCATCGACCGGATCGTGGCGCTGGGCGAAAAGAAGTTCATTGAGGCGGGCGGCAAGGCAAAGCGTGCCCATTACGCTTCCGACATCTATGTGTGCAAGAATTTCACTGTGTACCTGTTCAAACAGAACAGGGATGACTTCAGGATGGCGGAATTTCCGGATACGGAGCTTGTGATCCCGAACAACCTGAAGGCGGAAAAATGCAAGCCGTATTACTACGGCATGTTCTGGGAAGATGTTCCCGCCGATAAGGGCAATCCGTTTTATGTGGCGGCGCAGTTCCTGTATGACACGGATCTCAGCTATGATGAGAACCTTGAGCTGGCGAAGGAATTCATGCGGAACGCGCAGCGCGGGGATTACTTTCAGATGTCCGCGGATTACGCCTCCGGCGTCGGCGCGCACAGCGCGATCATGCTGGCGTATGACGCGGAGACGGACGAGATCCACTGGATGGACAGCAACATGCGCGGCGGAAAGCGGGACGGGATCCGCTACGGCTATGTGCAGTTTGACAGCGTGAAGAGCGTGGAATGGTGGGCCAAGGCCTTCTGCCACAAGAAACGCGGCGCCACGATCTACCGCCTGCGGGACGATATCATCTATAAAGATGATACGAAATAAAAAAACGCTTGCATTATGGCAGATGAAAGTGTTATAATGCACGATGTTATGCGGACGTTCCGCTGACCGGCTACCATGTGCACATCCGTTCGGTTGTGCGGGACCGGTGCAAGAACGTCTGAGAGGGAAGGAGGCACTTGAACTATGAATGAAATCATCCGCTCCATCGAAGCGAAGCAGATCCGTACCGACCTGCCCGAGATCGCCGTCGGTGATACCGTCCGCGTGTGGGTCAAAGTCGTTGAAGGTTCCCGTGAGCGTCTGCAGGCTTTCGAAGGCACCGTCATCGCCAAGCGCAACGGCGGCGTTCGTGAGACCTTTACGGTCCGCCGTGTTTCTTACGGTATCGGCGTAGAACGTACTTTCCCGATCCACTCTCCCCGTGTTGACCGCGTGGAAGTGATCCGTCACGGCAAGGTTCGCCGCGCCAAGCTGTACTACCTGCGTGACCGTCAGGGCAAAGCCGCCAAGATCAAGGAGATCAAGCGCGTCTGATGCATCCTGTGACACCGCCTTCCGGCGGTGTTTTTTTATTGCCGCGCACTTGCGGGAAAAGCGCCGTGATTGTATAATCGAAGCGAAATCTCGGTATCAAGGAAGGAATCACGATGAAAAAAGCAGGCGTTTCATTCGGCTTTTTCGGCGCGTTACTGCTGATCTGCTCCGCGATCGGCTTCAAGGTGGATGCCGATCCGGGCTTCATGCGCCGCAAGTATTACTATGACATCGCACTGGAGCAATTTCTGGACGTGTGCAGGAATTTCGCGTTCTGGTTCGCTGTTTTCGGCCTGATCCTGCTGCTGACCGGCATCGGGCTGGGGATCGCGGACAATATACGCAATAAGGGCGAGGAGAAGCATGCTCCGCATAACTGAGCACCGCGGAATGAATCAAAAAACGGGAGGAACGGAAAATGAAAGTTGTACTGGACGGACTGACAAAGCGTTTTCCCAACAGAAACAAAAAAGAAGCGGGAGAGGTCGTTGCCGTTGACCATTTCACGTTTGAGATCCCGGACGGCAAGCTGATCGGCCTGCTGGGCCCGTCCGGATGCGGCAAGAGCACGACGCTCAACCTGATCAGCGGTCTGGAAGAGGCGACGGAGGGCCGCGTGTTCTTCGGCGATCACGATGTGACGAAGCTGCCGCCCGAAGAGCGCGGCGTCGGTCTCGTGTTCCAGAACTACGCGCTGTATCCGCA
>JAUNQH010000041.1:10705-20271 GCA_030536295.1 Clostridia bacterium
GAGGAAAACATCATTTTCCCGCTGACGAACCTGAAAGGCAGCGCCCGCCTGAGCAAGGAAGAGATGCATAAGCGGGCCGTGCAGACCGCCTCGCTGGTCCAGCTGGACGGGCTGCTGGAACGCAAGCCCAAAGAGCTGTCCGGCGGACAGCAGCAGCGTGTCGCGATCGCGCGGGCGCTGATCAAGACGCCGGAGGTGCTGCTGCTGGATGAGCCGCTGAGCAACCTGGATGCCCGCCTGCGCCTGCAGACGCGTGAGGAGATCCGCCGCATCCAGCGCGAGACCGGGATCACAACGATCTTCGTGACCCATGACCAGGATGAGGCGATGTCCATTTCCGACATGATCATCGTGATGAAGGCCGGCGTGATCCAGCAGATCGGCAAACCGCAGGATGTGTATGACGATCCCGTGAACCTGTTTGTCGCCCAGTTCCTCGGAACGCCCGCGATCAACGTGTTCAGCGCGAAGGTCAAGGACGGCGGACTGTGGATCGGCAATGACCGCGTGCTGGATGCCGAAGGCGCGCGGGACGGGGAAGTGTTCGCCGCGATCCGTCCCGAAGGCTTTGTCGTGGATCCGGAAGGTCCCATGCACTGCCGGATGGACCGGCTCGAGGTGATGGGCCGGGATACGAGCATCGTATCCGTGAATGACGCCATGACGGGGAAATCGATCCGCTCCATCGTGCCCGCCGAAAGCGTTCCGGACGCGGACGCGAAAGAAGTTCGTTTCTCGCTGAAGCCGAACAAGGTCTTTATGTTTGACGGCAAGACGGAAGAGAGGGTCGGTGCGGTCAGGTGAAAAAGAATGATCTGAAGGGCTGGCTGTATCTGCTGCCCGCGATCCTGTTTCTCGGGATCTTTATGGTCTATCCGCTGATCGACGTATGTATCTATTCGATCGAGGAAAACTTCAATTTCGCGTCACAGAGCTTTACCGGATACGGGCTGCATAATTTCCGGTATGTGCTCAGCGATCCGTATTTCGTGCAGGCGCTGAAGAACACGTTCATCATCGTGGTCATCACCGTGCCGCTGTCGACCGGCTTTGCCCTGCTGCTGTCGCTGGCGCTCAGCTCCATCGGCCCGCTGAAGAACGCGTTCCAGACGATCTATTTCCTGCCGTATGTGACCAACACGCTCGCCGTGGGTCTGGTCTTCATGATCCTCTTCAAGAAGACCGACTATACGGATGGCCTGGTGAACCTGCTGATCAACCGCTTCGGCGGCGCGTCCGTGGACTTTATCGACGGGCCGTACTGGGCGAAGATCTTTGTGATGTGCTTCTACACCATCTGGGTGGTGCTGCCGTTCAAGGTGCTGATCCTCACCAGCGCGCTGGCGTCCGTGAACCAGGAATACTACAAGGCCGCCAGGGTGGACGGTGCCGGCGCGGGCAAGATCTTCATGAAGATCACGCTGCCCATGATCTCCCCGACGGTGTTCTATCTGATCATCACCGGGTTTATCGGCGCCTTCAAGGCCTACAGCGATGAAGTGGCGCTGTTCGGCACCGACCTGAACGCGGCGGGAATGAATACCATCGTCGGCTATGTGTATGACATGCTGTACGGCAACAGCGGCGGCTATCCGTCCTACGCGGCGGCAGCGGCGCTGATCCTGTTTGCCATCGTGTTCACCATCACCTACATCAACCTGCGGATCAGCAAAAAGACCGTGAGCTACAACTGAGGAGGTGAGCGGAATGAAGTACAATGTCAAGAAATACGTATCAAAAACGCTCATTTATCTCTTCCTCGCGGTGTGGGCCGCGGCGGTGCTGTTCCCGTTCTACTGGATGGTGCTGACCAGCGTGAAGGAGTACGGCGCGTACAACGCGGAATATGTGCCGAAGTTCTTCACCGCGGCGCCCACGCTTGAAAACTACGCGGCTGCCTTCAGCGGCGTGCCGCTGGCGCGGTATTTCCTGAACACGGTGATCTTCACCGTGGCGACAACAGGGCTGATGATGCTTGTGATCATCCCCGCGGCCTTCGCCTTCGCGCGGCTGGAGTTCAAAGGCAAGAACGCGGTATTCGCGCTGTTCCTGTCGCTGATGATGATCCCGACGGAGCTGGTGGTGATCACCAATTTCGTGACCATCACCAACTGGCACATGCGCAATACCTACATGGGCCTGATCCTTCCGTCCGTGACCTCCGTGTTCTACATCTATCTGCTGAAGGAAAACTTCGGCATGATCCCGGATGAGCTGTACAAGGCGGCGAAGGTCGACGGCACATCCGACCTGAAGTATCTGTGCAGGATCATGATACCGATCGCCATGCCGACGATCGTGACGATCATCATCCTGAAGGTGATCGAATGCTGGAACAGCTATGTATGGCCCCGCCTGATCACCGACAACAGCAGATATTTCCTTGTATCCAACGGTATCCAGGAGCTGCGTGAAAACGGTATGGGCCGCGAGAACATCCCCGCCATGATGGCCGCCGTTGTCGCGATCTCCGTGCCGCTGATCATCCTGTTCCTGATCTTCCGGAACAAGGTGATGGAAGGCGTATCGAGAGGAGGCACAAAGGGATGAAAAAGAAGATCGCGCTGCTTTTCGTGTGCCTGCTGATCCTTCCGCTGCTGACCTCCTGCCACGGCACGGAGAATCCGGCCGCGTTTTCGAATCCCGTGAGCTTTGACACGGAGAAGGAACTGAACCTGACCTTCTGGGCCAAGAATGATACCAACAAAACACAGGTGGATATCTACAACAAGGCGGTCAGCGACTTTGAAGCCCTGTATCCGAACGTGCATATCACGATCCGGTTCTACACGGACTATACAAAGATCTACAATGACGTGATCACCAATATCTCCACCGGAACCACGCCGAATGTATGCATCACCTATCCGGACCATATCGCGACTTATCTGACCGGCGCCAATGTGGTGGTGCCGCTGGATGATCTGATGACCGATGAAAGATACGGCCTCGGCGGATCTGAAGTGCGGTTCGACGCGCCGAAGGCCGACGAGATCGTGCCGGAATTCCTGGAAGAGTGCATGCTGGACGGACACTGCTACGCGATGCCCTTCATGCGCAGCACCGAAGCGCTGTACATCAACAAGGACATGGTGGAAAAACTGGGCTATGAGATCCCGGATGTCGTAACGTGGGACTTTATCTGGGAAGTGTCCGAGGCGGCCATGGTGAAGGACGCGGACGGACTGTTCGCCGTGAACGGGCAGAAGGTGATGATCCCGTTTATCTATAAGTCCACCGACAACATGATGATCACCATGCTCCGGCAGAAGAACGCGGGCTATTCGACCGATGAAGGCCGGGTGGAGATCTTCAACGAAACGACCGGCGGGCTGCTGAAGGAGATCTATACGCACGCGAAGAGCAGAGCGTTTTCGACATTCGCCATTTCAAGCTATCCGGCCAACTTCCTGAACGCCGGGCAGTGCATCTTTGCCGTCGACTCCACCGCGGGCGCGACATGGATGGGCTGCGACGCGCCGCTGCTTGATATTCCGGAGGAGAGCATCGTGCGCTTTGAAACGGTCGTCCGGCCGGTGCCGCAGTTTGATACGGAGGATATCCGGATGATCTCGCAGGGACCGTCCGTCTGCATCTTCAACAAAGAGGACAGCGACGAGGTGATGGCCAGCTGGCTGTTTGTGCAGAGCCTGCTGAGCAACGCGACGCAGATCGCCTATTCCGAAACGGAAGGATATGTTCCCGTGACGCTGAAGGCGCAGCAGGATCCGGAATATACGGATTATCTGGCCGGATCCGGCGTGGATAACGACAAGCATTACAATATCAAGATCGACGCCGCGAAGCTGCTGCTGGACAACACGGATAAAACATTTGTCACGCCGGTGTTCAACGGCTCCGCGTCCCTGCGCTCCGCTGCCGGGCAGATGATCGAGAACACCTGTAAATCCGCCCGCCGCAAGGAGGAGATGAGCGACGCCTATCTGGAAAAACTGTACGGTGATGTGACTTCGCTTTACAGGCTGGATCAGATCAGCGTAAAGACAGCCGAAGCGGAAAATGAAACGGATGAGGAACCGGGCGAACCGGAACCTGGACCCGAGGAAGAAAAACTGCCGGGTGAATCCGTCGCACTGCTGGTGACGATCGCAGCGATCTGGGTCATCATGCTCGGCGGACGGGCTGTGCTGGCTGCCGCGAAAAAGAAAAAGCAGTCTGCCGCGAAGAAATGAAGCCGGCAGGGGACAAATGAATAAGGGAGATCAAAACAGAACAGGGACTGCCGCCGGCAGTCCCTGCTTTTTACATGCTATTCTTTTCCCCGGTCTCCGGTGATCAGTCTTCCGAGACCTCATCGGAGTCTTCGGCGATCTCAGCGATGTCTTCGACGATCGCGGCGGCTTCTTCAGCAAACTCAGAGATGTCTTCCACCACGACTTCGATGTCCTTTTCGACCTGCTCCTCGATCTCAGCGGCAGCGGCTTCGACCGCGTCTTCCGCCTTGTCGGCTTCATCCAGACGGCGGCGCAGTTCGTCACGCTCTTCACGCGTCAGCGAGGCGACATCGATGGCATCCAGCCGGGCGCTTTCACAGGCGTCCTTGACCTTCGCGCGGAATTCCTCGTATGCCTCCTGGCCGTTCCGGATCGTTTCATCGCCCTTCTCGACCAGGACCTTCGCGATCTCCTCGCTTTTTTCAACAACTGTCGCGACCGCGCCGATACCGCCGGAGATCACGGTCTTCAGTAAATTTTTCAGTTCATCCATGATGCATTGCTCCTTTCGTCACTGTATGAACAGAATCACGTCCCCTTCTTCGGGACGATCACAGTTTATCACAAATTCGCCCTGAAACAAGCATGCCGGTACAGAATGTCACTTTTCACGCCCGAATTGTCATTGCGTGAAAGACGCGTGAACTTCAGTGAAAAACAGGTGAGCGCCTTTTTTTCACGGGTCGGGTATGGTATAATGAAATGCAGTAAACCATGGAGGAAACGGGAATGACGCAGATCGGTACAGTGGTCCGGACGGGCGGCGGAATGACGGAAGTCGCGTTCTGCAGCGACTCGGACTGTGAAAAATGCGGCGCTTGCGCCGGAGGAAAAAAGAAAAACACGCTCTGGGCGCGCGGTGAAGCGCAGCCCGGAGATATCGTGCGCGTGGAGATCCCGGACGGGACGACCGTAAAGGCAAGCCTGCTGGCTTATGTGCTGCCGCTGGCGGCGCTGATCGGCGGCATGGCGATCGGCCTCGTGCTGATGCCGGGGGAGGAGCTCATTGCCGCGCTGCTGGGGCTCGCGCTGATGGCTGTGGTCTTCGCGGTGCTGGCGGTGACCGAAAAGAAACGGAAGAACACGCCGGAGTGGACGCCCGTGCTGGCGGAGATCCTGCCCGCGCCGGGCGCGAAGGGCAGCGGGGAAGATATGCCTGAGGCCTGAGGATCTCGCACCCGATCCGGAACGGGAAGAAGGCTTTCACCCCTCCGGACACATGAAAGGAAGCAATGATATGAATAAAGATATGAACTATGATGTGATCATAATCGGCGCGGGGCCGGGCGGTATCTTTACCGCGTACGAGCTGCTGGACAAGGCTGAAAAAGAGCTGAAGATCGGTGTGTTTGAGATGGGCCGTCCGCTTGCCGGCAGAAAATGCCCCATCGACGGCGAAAAGGTGAAGAGCTGCGTGCGGTGCAGGAGCTGCTCCATCATGAGCGGTTTCGGCGGCGCGGGCGCTTTTTCCGACGGAAAATACAATATCACCAATGACTTCGGCGGCACGCTGCACGAGTATGTGGGAAAGCAGCAGGCCATCGACCTGATGCGCTATGTGGACACGATCAATACGCGCTACGGCGGTGAAAATACAAAGCTGTATTCCACAGCCAACACATCGATCCGCAAGACCTGCCTGCAGAACGGCCTGCATCTGCTGGACGCGCAGGTGCGCCATCTTGGAACGGATATCAACTATATCGTGCTTGAAAACCTGTATAACCTGATGAAGGAACGGGTCGACTTCCATTTTGAAACGCCTGTTGAGCACATTGTGAAAACGGAAGGCGGATACGCGATCGAGGCCGGCGGGGAAACATATACGGGGCGCTGCTGCGTTGTATCCGCCGGCCGCAGCGGCAGCAAATGGATGGAACAGATCTGCCGTGAGCTTGAGATCCCCACCATGAGCAACAGGGTCGATATCGGCGTGCGCGTGGAACTGCCGGCCGCCGTGTTCGAGCACCTCACGGATGAGCTTTACGAGAGCAAGATCATTTACCGGACGGAGAAGTTTGAGGACCTTGTGCGCACGTTCTGCATGAACCCGCACGGCGTGGTCGTGAATGAGAACACAAACGGCATCGTGACGGTGAACGGCCACAGCTATGAGGACCCGGCAAAGCATACGGACAACACAAACTTCGCGCTGCTGGTGAGCAAGCATTTTTCCGTGCCGTTCAAGGACAGCAACGGTTACGGCGAGAGCATCGCGCGGCTGAGCAATATGCTGGGCGGCGGCGTGATCGTGCAGCGCTTCGGCGACCTTGTGCGCGGGCGGCGCAGCACCGAAAGCAGGATCAGCGAGGGCTTTGTGACGCCCACGCTGGCCGCCACGCCCGGCGACCTGAGTCTGGTGATCCCGAAACGGATCCTGGACGGCATTATCGAGATGATCTACGCGCTGGACAAGATCGCGCCCGGCACAGCCAATGACGACACGCTCCTGTACGGCGTGGAAGTCAAGTTCTACAACATGGAAGTCAGAATAGACGAAAACCTGGAAACAAACCATCCGGACCTTTTCGTGATAGGCGACTGCAGCGGTGTGACACACAGCCTTTCCCACGCCAGCGCGAGCGGTGTGCATGTGGCCCGTGTGATCGCGGACAGATACGGAAAGAAGGATAACGCGTGATCGGAAAGAAATTCGGGGACAAGCTGCGGGAATCGATGACGGCGGTCCTGCCGATCATCGCGCTGGTGCTGCTGCTGAGCCTGAGCGTGGCGCCGATGCCGGCGGGAACACTGCTGACGTTCCTGTTCGGCGGCCTGCTGCTGATCGTCGGCATGATGCTGTTTTCGCTCGGCGCGGAAGTCAGCATGGAACCGATGGGAAGTTATGTCGGTTCCGGCATCACCAAAACAAAGAACCTGAAGCTGATCCTGATCCTCGGTTTTTTCCTGGGCGTGATGATCACCATGTCGGAGCCGGATCTGCAGGTGCTGGCCAATCAGATCCAGTCCATTCCGAATATGGTGCTGATCATCTCCGTGGCGGTCGGTGTCGGCCTTTTTCTGGTGGCCGCGCTGCTGCGCATGCTGTTCAGGATCCCGCTGCGGCGGCTGCTGTGGATCTTCTACGGGGTGGTATTCCTGCTGGCGGTCTTCGCGCCGGAAAGCTTTATGGCTGTGGCCTTTGACTCCGGCGGTGTGACGACGGGCCCGATGACCGTACCGTTCATCATGGCGTTCGGTATCGGTATCACTTCGATCCGTTCCGACGAAGGGGCGGCAGAGGACTCCTTCGGTCTGATCTCACTGTGCTCCGTCGGGCCGATCATCGCCGTGCTGGTGCTGAGCATGATCTTCCGCGCGGACGGCGCGGAATACGCCAGAACAGCGATCCCGAACGTGAGCATGAGCGTTGAGCTGACGGATCTGTTTGCCGTGGAGCTGCCCAATTACCTGAAGGAGATCGGTATCGCGCTGCTGCCGATCGTCGTGTTCTTTTTCGTGTTCGAAGCGATCTGCGTGAAGCTGAACTTCAGCATGCTGAGCAGGATCGGGCTCGGCCTGATCTATACCTACGCGGGCCTGACACTGTTCCTGACGGGCGCGAATGTCGGCTTCATGCCGGCCGGCGCGTATCTCGGCAGCGAGCTGGCGAAAACGGCCTTCAGCTGGATCGTGATCCCGATCGGTATGCTGATCGGCTTCTTTATCGTGAAGGCCGAACCGGCGGTCTATGTGCTGATGCGGCAGGTGGAGGAGCTGACGGACGGCGACATCTCCGGCAAGAGCCTGCAGACGAGCCTGTGCATCGGCGTGAGCGTTTCCGTAGGTCTGGCGATGCTGCGCGTGCTGACAGGCATCAGCATCCTGTGGATGATGGTGCCCGGGTATGCGCTGGCGCTGGCAATGACATTCTTTACACCGAAGATCTTTACCGCCATCGCGTTTGACTCGGGCGGAGTCGCCTCCGGTCCGATGACCGCGACATTCCTGCTGCCCTTCGCGTGCGGCGCGTGCATCGCGCTTGACGGAAACGTTGTAACGGACGCTTTCGGCGTGGTGGCGATGGTGGCGATGACGCCGCTGATCACGATCCAGATCCTGGGTATCGTATACAATATCCGCAGCAAAGTGCGCAAAAAGTCCGCCGGCATCACGACCGGAGACCTGTTCGCGGATATGCCCGATAATATGATCATCGATCTGTAAAGGAGAGGAATGAACGATGCTGAATGATCCGCATGTCCTTTATCTGATGATGACCGTGACGGGGCGCGACAGGATCGCCGATTTCATTACACTGTATAATGAAAAGAACCTTGACACGCACCTTGTGGCGCTGGGTCACGGCACCGCCAGCGAGCAGATGCTGAAGCTGCTCGCGATGGATGAGACCGAAAAAGCCTTCTGCTTCACCATTGTGACCGGCAGCAAATGGACCGAGCTGAAAAAGGCGATGCAGAAACAGCTTTGGATCGAAATGCCGGGTGTGGGGATCGCGTTTATCGTGCCGCTGAGCTCCATCGCGGGGAAACGCGAGCTGATCTATCTGACGGACGGCACAGGTTATCAAAGAGGAGATGAAACGGAAATGAAGGGAACCGCGCAGGAATTGCTGGTCGTCATCTGCAACCAGGGGTATAACGAGCAGGTCATGGATGCCGCGCGGGAGGCCGGCGCCGGCGGAGGAACGGTGATCCACGCCCGCGGAACGGGCATGGCAAAGGCGGAGAAATTCCTGGGCATCTCCCTGGCCAGCGAGAAGGATGTTATCTTCATCGTGACCGCGACGGAAAAGAAAAAGCAGATCATGAGCGCGATCATGGAAAAAGCAGGCCTTGACACGAAAGCAAAGGCGATCGTGTTCAGCCTGCCTGTGGAGGATACGGCCGGCATGCGGCTGCATCCCGAAGAAGAAGATGAAGATGAGAAAGCAGAGAAAACTGAGGACCTGCAGGAAGAAGCCTGATCCCGGTCAGTACCGGATCAGCGGCAGGGAATATTCAAACCCGGCGCTTCTCCCCGTGAGGACCGCGTAGATATCATAGGCACGGGCTTCCGTCTGATACCAGACGGGAGCTCTTTTTTGGACGGCTTTCATTCCGGCGAGCACTTCCGTGCGGCCCCGCGCCTGCCACAGGGAAAACAGATCGCCCGCGTTTTGACGGATGCCGAGCAGGAAGGAAACGGAATGATCCGGCGGCGCGTCAAGCAGCGCGTCCGTCATGCCGAGGAGGGCGGAAACGCAGATCCTGCGGAGCCGCGCGTCCGGATAGCGCTTCGAGGAGGCGAGACGGATCAGACCCTCAAAGGAGGATGCTTCCGCCGCGGCGTTCAGGATCCTGCCCGGAGTTCCGTCGCCGTTGGTGCGGA
>JAUNQH010000041.1:20281-22462 GCA_030536295.1 Clostridia bacterium
CACCGCGGCCGCCCAGACGCAGGAACGGAATGATCATACCGGACAGCCTGTCCGGGTCCGGAAAGCGGCGCGCGAGCGCTTCGCGGCGGATCAGCGCGGCTGTATCGGCCGGAACGGCGGAAAAGACGGAACGCCAGTCCCCGCGTGAGAGCGCGGAACGCACCGCGGAAGCGGAAGGGGCTTCCGGGCAGGCGGATTCCGCGTGATAGGACCCCGTGCGGCGGATGACATGCGGAATGATATCCGGCGCGGACGCGCCGATCGCCCGCAGATAGCTGATCGCCAGCATATTGTTCGGGCACGCGAGCAGGCTGCCGGCCCCGGGAAGCACTTCATCCGCCGCGGCGGCCGCGGCGGCAGGATACCCGAGCCCGCTGCCCATGAAGCGGCTGAGCGCTTCTTTCCATGCCGGCGGTTCATTCGTGAGAAGGGCGGCGGCGGTCGACAGCATGGAAAGATCGTCCGTTTCCGCGCCGAAGGCGATGTCGGTCACGCCGAGGGCGGAAAGCAGCGAGACTGCCGCCGAAGCATAATGCTCCGCGTCGCGGACCGTATACAGCACCGGCAGGGCGAAAACCGCGTCAGCCCCCGCGGAGAGCGCCAGAGAAGCCCTGCCGGCCGGGGAGAGCAGCGCGGGCGCGCCGCGCTGGGTGAAGCAGGACGAAAGAACGATGACCGTGCGATCCGGCCGGACGGCCTGCTTTGAAGCCTGCAGATGATATACATGCCCGTTGTGCAGGGGATCATATTCGGCAATGATTCCGAGGATCCGCATGGCAGGACCTCCTTCCGGCAGAAAGTATACAGTGTGATTTCGTTCCCGGAGACGAAAAACCCTTTTCATTCAACGCGAAAAGATGTATAATCAGTCTGTTATGTAAATAAACGATCCTGAAAGGGGAAACTGTTCATATGAAGATTCTGGTTGTCAACGCGGGTTCCTCCAGCCTGAAGTATCAGCTGATCGACATGGAGGGAGAAAAAGAACTGGCCAAGGGCGTTGTGGAACGCATCGGCATCGAAGGAAGCCGGATGAAGCACACCGCCGGCGAAAAGAAAGCCGTTATCAATGAAGTGATCTCCAATCATGAAGAAGCGGCGCAGCTCATGCTGAAAACGCTGGTCGACCCCGAGCTGGGCGTCATCTCCTCCGTGGATGAGATCGACGCGGTCGGTCACCGCGTGCTGCACGGCGGCAACAAGTTTACCGCCAGCGTGATCGTGGACGATGCCGCGAAGCAGGCGATCCGTGACTGCTTCCCCCTGGGCCCGCTCCACAACCCCGCCAACCTGATGGGCATCGAAGCCTGCGAGAAGGTCATGCCGAAGACGCCCCAGGTCGCCGTTTTCGATACCGCTTTCCATCAGACCATGCCGCCGAAGGCTTATATGTACGGCGTGCCGAGAATGTATGAAGAAAAGCTGCATGTGCGCCGCTACGGCTTCCACGGCACCAGCCACCGCTTTGTTTCCCGCCGCGTGTGCGAATTCCTGAACATCAGCCCCGTCGGCCAGCGCGTCATCATCTGCCATCTCGGCAACGGCTCCAGCCTGAGTGCCGTGAAAGACGGAAAGTGCATCGATACCTCCATGGGCCTGACGCCTCTGGAAGGCCTGCTGATGGGCACGCGCTGCGGCAGCTGCGATCCCGCCGTTGTGCAGTTCATCGCCAATAATCCCCTGGACAAGGAAGGCAACCCGCTGGGCCACAAGATCAGCGTGGATGAAGTGCTGAACATGATGAACAAGGAATCCGGTCTGCTCGGCATCACCGGAAAGAGCAGCGACTGCCGCGATGTGGACGCCATGGCCGATGCCGGTGAGGAAGGCGGCGTTCTGGCCCGCGAGATGCTGATCTACGGCATCAAGAAGTACATCGGTTCCTACGCCGCCGCCATGGGCGGTGTCGATATCATCTGCTTCACGGCAGGCATCGGTGAGAACAACGATACCCTGCGTGAAAAAGTGATGGAGGACATGGAATTCCTCGGCGCGCGGCTGGATGCCGATAAGAACCGCGGCTGCAGGGAAGAAGCGATCATCAGCACCGAGGACAGCAAAGTGACTGTGTGCGTGATCCCCACCAACGAGGAGATCATGATCGCCAGGGACACGCTGGATCTGGTGACCATGGGTCATATCCGGGAAAACTGAAACGGCTGAAAAAAAGGGCTGAAAAAG
>JAUNQH010000042.1 GCA_030536295.1 Clostridia bacterium
CTGAAGCTCACTGGTTTTGTATTTTTCCAGTGTCTACTTCAGGGGGAGCATATCAGATGTCCGTGCCGGTCTCTTTTTCATGGATCAGGGAGATCAAAGCTCCTTCAGTCTTCTGCCGATCTCGGTGCCGAGGCGTTCCGCTTCGCCGGGCACGATCGGGAGCCGCTTGTAAAGGAAAACGGATTCCCAGGAGGCGTAGGAGCCGCGCTCGATGTCGCTCAGGGAGGGCAGATAGCCCAGCAGCTGATCGGCGCAGCCCAGCGTCACGGCGCGCGGATCACCGGTCTCGCCGCGGATGAAGTCGCCGATGGCGGTGAAGCCCTCGAAGGGGAAGGCAGCGATGGGCACGCCGCCCAGCTTCAGATAATGGATGCTGATGGGTTCACGGTCGGACAGGGTGTCAAACCGGGCGATCATCTCTTTTTCCCAGATGCGGGCCACGATATCCCCGCCGGCGATCATATGGTCGGAATGGGCCTGCCGGTCGGCATACGCGTGGATCGAATCAATGGTGACAGGGGTCAGCTTCAGCTCATCGGCAAGGCAGCCGCCTGTGATGGAAGCCGGCAGCTCCGTCTTTTCCGCCAGGGAAGCGGACACGATGGCTTCCGCGAAGCGGGCGCGGTTGGCCTGCCGCCGCGCGTCCTCACAGGGAACGGGGTCGATATCGCCGCACAGGCCGTTGATGAACATCGGTATGGCGCCCGTCTTCTCCTGCATCAGGCGGCAGGCGTGGCCGGGATAGTCCGCGGACACGCCGGTGGTCTTGCCGTTGCACACCGCGTGGCAGGCGTAGGAGAAGAGCGCGATGCTTTCGGCTCCCTTTCTTTCAATGAGGAAGGAGCGGACGATCTTATCCACGGGACCATCGGCGCAGGCGCGGTTATAGGCATAGTCGCCGCCGATATCGCACGCGGAGAAGGAGAGCTTCGTTACCTCGGTCAGATCCGCCACGGCCTGCTCACAGGCGCGGATGATCGCGGGGGCCAGCGTGCTGACATACTCCGGGGTCACGGCGCCGCAGCCTTCGTGATAGATCGCCGGGGCGGCGGAATGCGTGTGGATGCTGACCAGGATCACATTTGCCGGGTCGATCCCGTATGATGCCTTCATGGCGGCGCGGACATCCGCCGCGATCCGCGCGTTCAGGCCGAGAATATCACAGGAGATCAGCAGAAAGGTCTCCTCATTCTGCCGGAAAGCGAGAGCGCGCGCGTAGGTCGGGTCATCCACCCGCTCGGCGCGCCTTTCCAGATAATAGCCGTAGCCCGCGAGCTCCGCGCCCATGGGCGGCGTGATCTCCGCTTTCCCGAAACCGGTCTTCAGCATGATATTCACTCTTCTTTCGTCAGAAATTACAGGCAGCGGATCTTTCCGCGGTATTTGTCCAGATAGCGGCCGTTGATCGCGTCGCCGCCGTCGATATTGGCGGAAGCGAAGAACTCGATCTCCTCGCCGCGCTCACGGGCGATCTCCTCCACGCGGACGATCACGGACTGCAGGATCGCGGAACCGACGGCAGTGGAGGTCGCGCCCACCATGCGCCCGCCGGTGCCTTCCACGGAGGCGTCGCCCAGGATGCCGCAGTTATCCAGCACCAGGTCCGCTTCCTCAAAGAGCCGCTTGCCGAGGGCGTTTCTCGGGGTGACGGCGGAGGTGTGCTTCAGGGATGTCAGCGCGATGACATACGCGCCGCGCTCGCGGCATTTGGCGGCCAGCTCCACCGGCACGGCGTTGCGGCCGGAATTGGAGATCGCGATCAGCACATCGCCCGCCTTTACGGGATAGCGCTCCAGCAGGCTGTCCGCCAGCCCGTTCTCACGCTCAAATTCAGAGCTTTCGCTGGCGGAAAGATGCAGCATCAGCTTTTCATCCAGAATGGGCGCGACGCGGACCATGCCGCCTGCCCGGTAGAAGATCTCCAGCGCCAGCAGATGACCGTGCCCCGTGCCGAAGGTATAGAGCATGCCGCCGTTCAGCACGCAGTCGGCGATCTTCTGCGCGGCCAGCTCCAGCTTGTCGGATTCCTGTTCCTGCACCTGTGTCAGCAGACCCATCAGATTCTCAAAGTATTTTTCTCTCGCGTTCATAATGACCTCCGTTATATTCATCCGGGCGGTTTATGATTGCCCGGGGTTTTACAGATAAGCAGTGTAGCTTGCTTTCAGATTTGTAAGTGTTTCCGGACGGAGCAGCCCGCGCCTGTTCAGCGCGTGGATCAGCGCGCCGAGCTCGGGCGGGAATTCCGGCAGGGAGACTTCCGCCTCCGGGCAGAGCGCCTGCAGCTGCGCGGTGAAGGCTTCACGGACAAAGGCACTGTTTGTGAGTACGCCGCCGTAGACGCCGACCCTGTTGGCCGCCGGCACACGCCGGATCATTTCAGCCGCGTTCGCGGCAAGAACGGCCGTGTTTCTGCGCACGATCTCCGCCGCCACGGCGTCACCGAGGGCAGCCTGCTCCGGCACGCGGCGGCCGAATCCCGCCAGCTCCGCCTTCGTCTGCTCTTTCGCGTAGACCCGGTCGATCAGCTCGCGGGGATCCTTCAGGCTGAAGTATTCTTCCGCCGCCTGTGTGACCGATGTATGAGGACCGATGTTCTCCCAGTCGGCGATCGCGGCCTTCAGCCCGTCCATGGCCAGGGCATAGCCGGAACCGGGATCCCCCAGCAGGTGCCCCCATCCGCCGCGGACATGCTGCGCGCCGTGTTCATCCATCATCAGGAGGATCGAACCCGTGCCGCAGATCACGATCATGCCGGCTTTTCCCAGCGTGAAGCCCACCAGGGCCATGTACGCGTCCGACTGCAGGTCCAGCAGGGCAGGATCAAAGCTGCTGCCCGCAAAAAGGCGCGTGAGCGCTTCGTCCGCCGGAAGATCCAGCGCGGGCATGCCGACCGACAGTCCCTCGCAGCGGCTTCCGATCCGGCTTTCGAGGCGGTCGATGATCTCTTTCAGATTCGCGCGCGCCCGGTCCATGCCGATATTGTTGTAATTGATGCCCTCTCCGCGTTCGGCGCCGATGACCGTGCCGTCCGGGCGGGCCGCGACGGCGATCGTTTTGGTTCCGCCGCCGTCCACGCCGATCAGATAGCTGCTCATTGCGCGGCATTCCTTTCCTTATCCAGATGACGGTTGCGGAAATAAAGAGCGATATCCGCGCCGACCATGGTGAAGTTCAGGATATAGAAGAAGAGCACATACCATTTCGGCGAACCCGCGATCAGCTTGCCGGCAATGCCGAACACATAGCCGGTCTCGATGAGCAGCAGGAAAGCCAGGCTCTTGCCTTTGGCTGTTCTCGTTTTCCAGGATTTGATGACGTTCATGGGCCATGAGAACCCGAAGCAGACGATCATGATGATCTCAAAGATCTCAGCAATCATTTTTGTCCCTCTCCCTGATCGATCATTCTTGTTCCGGCCGCGCGGACCAGCTCGCTGAAGAGCGCGAAGGCATGCTCATCCTCATCTGCCAGACGTTCCGGATGCCACTGCACGCCCAGGCACAGCGCGCCTTCCGGCATCTCAAAGGCCTCGATCAGCCCGTCCTGAGACCGTGCGGCGATCCGCGCGCCTTCAGGCAGCCGGTCCACCGCCTGGTGATGGTAGGAATTCACAAACCAGGTGCCGCCGCCGCAGATGGCTTCCAGCCGCGTGCCGCTCTCCACCGTCACGGTGTGGGCCCGCGGTATGCCCCAGCCCTCATGGCAGGGGTAGTGATCAACACTTCCGGGCCGCTGCGCCGGAATATCCTGATACAGGGTGCCGCCCAGCGCCACCGCCATGGACTGGATGCCGCGGCAGATGCCGAGGATCGGGCGGTTCAGCCGGCGGAAGATCCGCACCGCGGCAAGCTCCATCCTGTCACGCGCGGCGGAGACGGAGCCCAGCTCCGGGATGGGCTGCTGCCCGTACAGCGCCGGGTCCACATCCGGGCCGCCGGTGATCAGCAGACCGTCCATGCGGGAAAGCGTTTCCTCCATCAGCTCATCCGGCGTGTCCAGGCTCAGCAGCACCGGGATGCCGCCGGCCCGCAGAATGGGCTGCGTATAGGCGCGGTAAACGTACTGGGTCGTTTCCTCATTGATGAATCCGCACAGGATGCCGATGAGGGGCGCGGCGTATTTCAGATCGGTCTTCTCATACAGGAAGTACGGCCGGTCCAGGCAGTCCTGCTCAATGTGGGAAAAGTCGGCATAGGCGTCCGTGCCGTCCAGCCGGACCTTGCCGTGCCGGCCGTGAATCTCAAACCGGTCGCTGCCCGGCTTGTACATGGGGTCCCAGACCCTGACCGTGTTTCCTTCCGCGCCGGCCAGCACGATATAGTGGCCCGAATCGGAAAAGACGCCGAGGTATCCGTCCGCCGGCCGGTCGCCGCGGACATTGGCGATGACCATGCCCCTGCCTTCCTGCAGAAAGCGGAGCACTTTGGCCGCGTCCCATTCCACCGTGTAGCGCAGGCCCGTATACCGCGCCAGATAAGGAGCGAAGACAAACAGATTCGTACCGAAGGTCTCCCGCGCGCCGGCAGCCTTGCTCAGCTTCGCGCAGCGCTCAGGAGGCAGTTCGATGCCGGCCAGGTTTTCCGCGATCATGGATGAGGAACAGACGCCGCAGCCGTTGTTCGCGATATTGCCGGCCTTCGATCCGCAGGGGGAGAGATAGGGCACGTGTTCATAGTCCAGCTGACAGTAGAAAGACGACATCGTTCATTCCCCCTTCGGCATCTTCATGCCGCTGATCCCGTCCATATGATCCAGCACGAACTGCGCGAAGGCTTTCACGCCGGTGGGCAGCCCATCCTCATCGATATCCCAGTTCTTTGTATGCGCGGGATAGCAGGCGCCTTTGGCTTCATTGCGCAGACCGAGCCCGAACAGCAGACCGGGCTTTTTCTTTTCATAATAGGCAAAGTCTTCCGCGCCCGGGGAAGTGGGCAGCCAGATGACGTTCTCCGCGCCGATGGCCTTGCGGGCGGAGGCAATGAAGGCGTCATACATGGCCGGATCGTTATGGCAGCTGGGCAGCGGCTCGCCGGACCAGCTCAGCTCCCAGGTGACGCCGGTCTCCTCGGCGACGCAGCGGATGAGCTTTTCGAGGCGATTTCTCGCCCATGCCATGGTCTCATCCTTCAGGCAGCGGATGGAGCCTTCCATGCGGCAGGTATCCGCGTTGGCTGCCACGGTATTGCCCGCGTGCATCACGGCAACGCTCATAACGCAGGTGTCAAAGGGATCCACCTCACGGCTGATCAGTGTCTGAATGCCGTTGTAGACCTTGACGCCGGCGGAGAGCGCGTCGATGCCGGCATGCGGCGTCGCGATATGGACGGACTTGCCGCCCAGCGTGATAAAGAAGGCAACGGAGGAGCTGTTGGTGGCGGTATTATTGGTGGAGATCACGTGCACGGGATCCACGCAGTTGACATGGCACATGATGATGCAGTCGATATCATCCATCACGCCGTTCTCGCACATGACGCGGGCGCCGCTGGGACGCGCTTCCTCGCTGGGCTGGAAGATGAACCTGACGCGGCAGCGGATCTGATCCCGGATGGCCCAGAGCGCCTTGCAGGTGCCGATCAGCATGGCTGTGTGCGCGTCGTGCCCGCAGGCGTGCATGACGCCGGGCACCTGAGAGCGGTAAGGCTGGCCGTGGTCGGCTTCCTCGATGGGAAGCGCGTCCATATCGGCGCGGATGCCGATGGTAAACGAGGTGATATCGGGGTTGAGCGTGGCAACGATGGTGTTGCGGCCGTATTTCTCAAACTCATAGGGGATGCCGATCAGGTCCAGCTCACGGCGGACAACGGCCGTTGTATTGTCAAGATCCCATCCTCTTTCCGGGTGCATGTGCAGTTCGCGGCGGACGCGGACCATCAGTTCCCGGTCGATCGAAAGATTGCTCAGATCCATGGAATGCCCTTCTTTCCGGTGCAGTAATGCATATACGCCGCCTGCGGGCATTTCTCCCGCTGTGCGACACAGAAGGGGCGAAGGCTGTTTGCCTTCGCCCCGGAGATCAGATCTGAGGATTACTGGGCAGCCAGGTATTCATCCAGCTGACGCTGGGCTTCTTCCTGAACGGTCTTGTAGCCGGCGGCTTCCAGTTCGGCGATGATGGTCGGCAGAGCCGCGTCGATGTCCAGCGTACCGGTGAGCATTTCGGCGGTGTACTTGCCCATCACGGCGTTGCAGGCGGCGTGTTCGGCTTCAACGGGGGTCTTGTCAAAGGTGAAGGTGCCCAGGGTGGAAACGATAGCGTTCTCGTAGTCGGCGTAGATATCGTTCCAGTCATAGTAGGAACCGGTGGTGCAGGAGGCGTTGATCACGGAACCGGTCACGAAACCGTCCATGGACCAGTTGTTGGTGCCCTGCTCGGTGCGGGTAACGGTCTGGTGGCCGTCCGCATCGGTCTCATAGTTGAAGTGCACGCCTTCAACACCGAAGCGAAGGATGTCGCGGAAGGTGTGGTCGGTGTTCAGCAGTTCCAGGTACTTCAGGCAGGCGATGGCCTTTTCTTCGGTGGCGGCCGCGTTGATGGCGTTCATGGCGCCGCGCATGGTGGCGGTGGACATGAAGGGACCGGCGTAGCTGACGCCCTGCACTTCCATGTCGCCGTAGGCGGTGTGGCCTACATAGTATCCGGCCCAGGCAGACCCGGAGCGGACGGAAGCGCGGATCTCCTTACCGATGGTCTCGGTGGTGGCGGCGTCGGGATTGATGTAGCCCAGCTCATACCACTTGTGCAGCAGCTGATAGCGCTCCAGCACTTCTTCGGCTTCCCAGAAGGGGATGATCTTGTTTTCACGGTCGGTGCCGGCCAGAGTGTAGGGAGAGCAGAGGTAGGAACCGGCGATCCACTGCGCGTTGTTGGTCATACCGGTCAGGCCGCCCTTGCCCAGCATCAGAGGATACACATCGTCATAGTTGGCTTAGTAAGCTTCCAGATAAGCTTCCAGATCACGGAACTCCATGGAAGCGGGCAGTTCCATGCCGATGGCTTCGTAGCGTTCCTTGTCCATGCGGAAGAACTGCTGGCTGGCCATATCCTTCAGGGTGGGCACAGCGTAGATGCGGCCATTGATGGAACCGGCGACATCCCAGTACTTCTCATCGATGGTCTCGTACAGGGTGGGGGTCTGTTCCTTCACCAGATCGGTGATGTCCAGGAACATTTCATTGATGGCGTTGGTGGCGAAGTCGTTGCACCAGTCGCAGGTGAAGGTCATGTCGTAGTATTCGCCTACGTTCATGTCCTTGGGGAACTGCTCGTCATTCTTGAAGATCAGTTCAACGGTCACGCCGATCTTTTCGGCGGAGTAGGCGTTGGCTGCATCCTGAACGAGCTTGGTATCGATGGGAGCATCACCGGCAGAGTATACCCACCATACGATGTTGATGGGTTCATCAGCCTTGGCGGTGCACAGACCCATGGACAGGACCATGGTCATGACCAGAACGAGGGAAAGAAGTTTCTTCATACTGGGACCTCCTTTTGTAATATCAACTAAGCGGCGCTGTGCCGTTTGTTGCGGTGTCAGATCATCCCTTCACGGCGCCGATGGTCAGGCCGCCGACGAAATACCGCTGGAAGAAGGGATAGGAGCAGGCGATGGGCAGGACCACCACCATCACGATGGCCATACGCATGGTCTCTGTCGGAAGCGTGGCGAGCGTTTCCTCGGAGAAGTATTCCTCATTGCGGGCCATGAAGGAGATGTTCTTTTCAATACTGATCAGCACATACTGCAGGGGATACAGCTCGCGGTGGTTGCTGTCCAGATACAGCATGGCGCCGTACCAGGCGTTCCAGTAGTTGAAGGTCAGGAACAGGCCGATGGTGGCGATGACAGGCAGGGAGATGGGCAGCACCAGACGCACGAAGATGCGCAGCTGGCTGGCGCCGTCGATCTTGCCGGATTCGATGATGCTGTCCGGCACGGTGGTCTGGAAATACGTGCGCATGATGACCACGTAGAACGTGGAGCAGGCGCCCGGAAGGATCAGCGCGAGGTAGGTGTTCTTCAGCCCGTAGATCTGCGTATTGACCATGTAGCTGGCCAGCAGACCGCCGGAGAAGAACATCGGGATCACGATCATCACGGTGAGCAGACCCTTGAGCCTGAAATTGGGGCGGGAAAGGGTATAGCCCAGCGTGGAGGTGAGGATCAGCCCCAGCAGGGTGCCGACGATGGTGATGCCGATGGAGTTCAGAAAGGATCTGCCGATATATTCCTTGGACTGCCACAGATAAGCGTAGGAGGCCACGGAAAATTCCTTCGGGAAGAAGCTGTAGCCGTACTGCGCGATGGTGGACTCCGAAGAGATGGAGATCATGAATACGAACAGCACGGGCAGGAAGGTCATCAGGGCGAGCAGGATGAACAGCGCGGAAAACAGCACGTTGGTGCCGGGCTTGATCCGGTTGAAGCGGGTCATACCATCGCTCATGAGCATTTTATCGCTCGGTTTTGTTTTAGTACTCACAGCGGATTCCTCCTTCCTTCAGAATGATCAGAACAGACCGCTTTCGGGATCGATCTTCTTGACTGTGAAATTGGCGATCAGCAGCAGGATGCAGCCGAGCGTGTTCTGCAGCAGGGAGACTGCAGCGGAATAGTTATAGTTGTTGGACTCCATCAGTGCTTTGTACACATATACATCCAGCGTCTGCGTAACGCCGATGATGGAGTTGGAATCGCGCGTGACCTGATAGAACAGACCGAAATCGGAAGAGAAGATATGACCGACGTTCAGGATGAACATGATGGAGATGACGGGACGCAGCAGCGGCAGGGTGATGCCCTTGGTCTGCTGCCACTTGGTGGCGCCGTCGATGACGGCGGATTCATACAGGGTCTGGTCGATACCCGTAATGGTGGCCATATAGACGACCATGGAGTAGCCGAAGGTCTTCCATGTGTTGATGAACACCAGAATGTAGGGCCAGTATTTTGATTCCTGATACCATCTGACCGGTTCACCGCCGAAGGACTGGATGATGCTGTTCAGCAGGCCCTTGTCCGTGGACAGGAAAGCGTAAACGAAGTAGCTGATCACGACCCAGGACAGGAAATGCGGCAGGAAAACAGCCGTCTGGCAGACCTTGGCCAGCTTGCGGGAACGCAGCTGCGTGATCATGATGGCCAGCGCCACGGGCAGGGTGACGCCGATGATGATGAAGATGATATTGTAGCCGAGGGTGTTGCGGAAGATGTTCTTCAGGTCCGGCGAGCGGAAGAGAAACTCAAAGTTCTTCAGCCCCACCCATTTGGAGTGCACAAAGAGGCTGTAGATAAACCCTTTGCCGGGCTTGTACTTGTAATTTTTGAACGCGAAAACAATACCGAAAAGCGGTATATAGCAAAACGCGATGAACCATGCCGCTGACGGCAGGGAAAGGAGCGAAAGCTCAAAATCATCCCACGTGAAGCGCTTGCGCTTTTTGCGCGCGGGTGCGGGTTCTCCCTTTACGGGCAGGGAGGATGATTTTTTCAATAAAGCTCGTTTAGTCATGATCCGCCACCTCTGAATACGAAAAACAGTAATACAACAGAAAAACATTTTAGATAATATAGCATAAGCTGCCATATATTGCAATAACATATTGGACCACGGAACTTGTTTTGCCAAAAAATGAAAAACGGCGCATGGAAAACGGCCGGGACCACTTCGCAACATATGGGCCGTAAGCATATGAAAAGGGGCTGCGCGTTTTCGCACAGCCCCTGAAACAGGTCTTCGTATCGTTATCAGTAATCGTAGGAATCGCGGATGGCGATATCCTTGTAGCGCTTCATACCGGTACCGGCCGGGATGAGCTTGCCCAGGATGACGTTCTCCTTCAGACCGATCAGCGGATCGACCTTGCCGCGGATGGCGGCCTCGGTCAGCACGCGGGTCGTTTCCTGGAAGGACGCGGCGGACAGGAAGCTTTCGGTCGCCAGGGAGGCCTTGGTGATACCGAGCAGCACGCGCTTTGCCACGGCGGGCATGCCGTCATTTTCAAGCGCCTTGCGGTTGGCTTCCTCGAAACGGAAGATATCCACCAGGGAACCGGGCAGCAGATCCGTATCGCCGCTGTCTTCAACGCGCACCTTGCGCAGCATCTGGCGGACGATGATCTCAATGTGCTTATCGCTCACGCCGACGCCCTGCAGGCGGTAAACGGAGAGAACTTCCTTCAGCAGATAATCCTGAACGGCCTTCACGCCGAGGATCCGCAGCAGGTCATGGGGATTGATGGAGCCTTCGATCAGCTCGGTGCCGGCTTCGACATGATCGCCTTCCTGCACCTTCAGGCGGGAACCGTAGGTGATCATATAGCTCTTGTGCTCGTTGGGATCCTCATCGGAGGTGATCACAAGCTCGTTGCGCTTCTTGGTCTCCTGCATGGAAACAGTACCGGAGATCTCGCTGAGGATCGCTTCACGCTTCGGCTTGCGGGCTTCAAACAGTTCCTCAACGCGGGGAAGACCCTGCGTGATGTCATCCGCGCCCGCGATACCGCCGGTATGGAAGGTACGCATGGTCAGCTGTGTACCGGGCTCACCGATGGCCTGAGCCGCGATGATGCCGACGGCTTCACCGACATCCACGGCGCCGCCGTGGGCCATGTTCTCACCGTAGCACTTCGCGCAGACGCCGTTTTCGGTGCGGCAGGTCAGCACGGAGCGGACCAGCGCCTGGGTCACGCCTTTGGAGACGATCAGCTTGGCTTTCTGATAGTCGATGGGCTCATTGATCCGCACCAGCACTTCGCCGGTCTCGGGATCCATGATGTCTTCGGCGGCGGTACGGCCGCGGAGACGGTCATCCAGGGATTCGATGGACTGCTTGCCGGACATGAGTTCCTTGACCAGGATACCGCGGATCTTTTCCCCGCGGGAAGCGAAGCAGTCCTGCTCACGGACGATGACTTCCTGACTGACGTCCACCAGACGGCGGGTCAGATAACCAGAGTCGGCGGTACGCAGAGCGGTATCGGCCAGAGACTTGCGGCTGCCGTGGGAGGAAAGGAAGAATTCCAGCACGGTAAGGCCTTCACGGAAGTTCGCGCGGATGGGCAGCTCGATCGTTTTGCCGGAAGGAGAAGCCATCAGGCCGCGCATGCCGGCCAGCTGGGAGACCTGCGCGGAAGAACCGCGGGCGCCGGAGTCGGTCATCATGCGGATGGGGTTGAACTTGTCCAGATTCGGCAGGATCTGATCGCGCAGGGAAGAAGTGCAGTTCGCCCAGATGTCAATGACGCGGGCATAACGCTCATCTTCGGAAAGAAGACCGCGGCGGTACAGATTGTTGACCTTGCGGACGGCTTCATCGGCATCGGCCAGCATGGTCTTTTTGCATTCGGGCACCTTGATGTCCGCAACGGACACGGTGATGGCGCCGCGGGTGGAATACTTGAAGCCGAGGGCCTTGATGGCATCCAGCACCTGCGCGGTGCGGTGCTCGCCCTGTGTGCGGAAGCACATATCAACGATGCTGCTGAGCTGCTTCTTGCCGACCAGCTCATCGATCTCCAGCTGGAACATGTCATCCAGGCACTCACGCTTCTTGAAGCCGAGGTTCTGCGGCAGCGCGTCATTGAAGATCAGACGGCCCAGCGTGGTATCGATCAGGCGCTTTTCGGTCTCATCGCCGAAGGTGCGCTCGATGCGGACCTTGATGGGGCTCTGCAGTGTGATCTGACCCATGGAATAGGCCATGATGGCTTCATCCTGCGAGGAGAAGACACGGCCGGCGCCCTTCGCGTTCTCATTGATGATGGTCAGGTAGTAGCAGCCGATGACCATGTCCTGAGAGGGGCTGATGACGGGGCGTCCGTCCTGAGGCTTCAGAATGTTGTTATGCGCCAGCATCAGGAAACGGGCTTCGGCCTGAGCTTCCATGCTCAGCGGGACATGAACGGCCATCTGGTCGCCGTCGAAGTCGGCGTTGAAAGCGGTACATGCCAGCGGATGCAGCTTGATGGCCTTGCCTTCGACCAGGATCGGCTCGAAGGCCTGGATGCCCAGACGGTGCAGGGTGGGGGCGCGGTTCAGCAGCACGGGATGATCGCGGATGACTTCCTCAAGGATATCCCATACCTCGGAACGGACCTTTTCAACGGCGCGCTTGGCGGACTTGACGTTGTGGCAGATCTTCAGGTTGACAAGGCGTTCCATGACGAACGGCTTGAACAGCTCAAGCGCCATTTCCTTCGGCAGACCGCACTGATACAGCTTCAGTTCGGGACCGACAACGATAACGCTGCGGCCGGAATAGTCAACACGCTTGCCCAGCAGGTTCTGGCGGAAACGGCCCTGTTTGCCGCGCAGCAGATCGGACAGGCTCTTGAGGGCACGGTTGCCGGGGCCCGTTACGGGGCGGCCGCGGCGGCCGTTGTCGATCAGCGCATCCACGGATTCCTGCAGCATGCGCTTTTCATTGCGCACGATGATGTCCGGAGCGCCGAGCTCGAGCAGCCTCTTCAGGCGGTTGTTGCGGTTGATGACGCGGCGGTACAGATCATTCAGGTCGGAGGTGGCGAAACGGCCGCCGTCCAGCTGGATCAGAGGACGCAGGTCCGGCGGAATGACCGGGACCACGGTCAGGATCATCCATTCGGGCTTGTTGTGGCTGGTGCGGAAGGACTCGACGACCTCGAGGCGCTTCACGGCACGGGCGCGCTTCTGGCCTTCGGTCTCGCGTTCGCGTTCCTTTTCGGTCAGGGCGCTGATCTCAGCCTTCAGTTCGGCGGACAGCTTGTCCAGATCCAGCGCGCGGAGCATATCCTGCACCGCTTCGGCGCCCATCTTGGCAACGAAGGAACCCTTGCCGCAGCGGGCTTCCACTTCGCGGTAGCGCGCGTCGTTGATCAGCTCGTACTGCTTCAGACCGGTCTGATCGCTGTCGCCGGGATCAAGCACGATGAAGTTGGCGAAGTAAAGTACTTTTTCAAGGTTGCGGGGGCTGATGTCAAGCAGCATGCCCATACGGCTGGGAATGCCCTTGAAATACCAGATATGGCTGACAGGAGCGGCCAGCTCGATATGACCCATCCGCTCACGGCGCACCTTCGCGCGGGTGACCTGCACGCCGCACTTGTCGCACACTTTGTCCTTATCCTTGAACTTGATGCGCTTGTATTTGCCGCAGTTGCACTCCCAGTCCTTGGTGGGCCCGAAGATGCGCTCGCAGTAAAGGCCGTCCTTTTCAGGCTTCAGTGTACGGTAATTGATGGTTTCGGGCTTGGTAACCTCACCGTGGGACCAGGCCAGAATCTGTTCCGGAGATGCCATGCCGATCTGGATGGAATCAAGATTGGAAAGTTCAAACAAAAGGGTCCACACTCCCTTCGATCGTAGAAAAGTGATTCGGGTCAGTGTTAAAAGGTCTTTCCGGTTTCTCCGGATCAGATGTCACTGTCGTCAATATCCGGGATATCGCTGATGGAGAAGTCTTCCAGATCATTCACGGTATCATCGACATCGATCGCGAAATCGTCCAGTGAGAAGTCATCGTCATCGCTGCCGAGCTCAAGGTCGTCCTCAGTCATGCTGAGAGCGGCATCAGCGGTACTCTCGGTCTCCTCATCCATCTCAGGCAGGTCAGCCTGACGACCGGCGTGTTCCGCGGCGGTACGGACGGGCGTTTCGGGGATCGCGATGTCATCCGGATCAAGCTCGGGGATCTCGATCTCATTCCTGTCGGCATCCAGCACCTTGACGTCAAGCGACAGGGCCTGCATTTCCTTCAGCAGCACCTTGAAGCTTTCAGGCACACCGGGCGCGGGAATGTTCTGACCCTTGATGATCGCTTCGTAGGTCTTGACGCGGCCGACGGTATCGTCGCTCTTCACGGTCAGGATCTCCTGCAGGGTATTCGCGGCGCCGTAAGCTTCCAGCGCCCAGACTTCCATTTCGCCGAAACGCTGGCCGCCGAACTGGGCTTTGCCGCCCAGAGGCTGCTGTGTAACAAGGCTGTAGGGACCGGTGGAACGGGCGTGCATCTTGTCATCGACAAGGTGATGCAGCTTCAGGAAGTACATGATGCCGACGGTAACGGGATTTTCAAAATAGTCACCGGTGCGGCCGTCGCGGACGCGGACCTTGCCCTGACGGAACAGTTCCTTGCCCTCTTCATCCAGCTGCAGGCGCAGCGGCTTGCCGTTGTGGAAGTGGTTCTCGCTGACGTGGGGATCGTTTTCATCCTCGGGAGCGCTCATCTTGTCGACGGCCTTGTCCAGATGATCAAGGATCTCCTCATAGGTCGCGCCGTCAAAGACGGGAGTGGCGATATGCCAGCCCAGCGCGCGGCAGGCGAGGCCCAGATGGACTTCCAGCACCTGACCGAGGTTCATACGGGAAGGAACGCCCAGCGGGTTCAGAACGATCTGCAGGGGTGTGCCGTCCGGCAGGAAAGGCATATCCTCTTCGCGCAGGATGCGGGAAACGACGCCCTTGTTGCCGTGACGGCCGGCCATCTTGTCGCCCACGGAGATCTTGCGCTTCTGGGCGATATAGATGCGGACCATCTGGTTGACGCCGGGAGAAAGTTCATCCTTGTTCTCGCGGGTGAAGATCATTACATCGACAACGATGCCGCCTTCGCCGTGGGGAACACGCAGGGAAGTGTCGCGCACTTCGCGGGCCTTTTCACCGAAGATGGCGCGCAGAAGACGCTCTTCGGCGGTCAGCTCGGTCTCGCCCTTCGGGGTCACTTTACCGACGAGGATGTCGCCCGCACGGACCTCGGCGCCGATGCGGATGATACCGCCCTCGTCCAGATCCTTGATAGCGTCATCGGAGATGTTGGGAATGTCGCGGGTGATCTCTTCCGGCCCAAGCTTGGTCTCGCGGGCTTCGGATTCGAACTCTTCAATATGGATGGAAGTGTAGATATCTTCCTTGACGAGCTTTTCGGACAGCAGAACAGCGTCCTCGTAGTTGTAGCCTTCCCAGGTCATGAAGCCGATCAGGGCGTTGCGTCCGAGACCGATCTCACCCTTTTCGGTGGAAGGACCGTCCGCCAGCAGGTCGCCCTTTTCGATCTTCTGACCGGCAGAGACGACAGGATGCTGGTTGATGCAGGTGGACTGGTTGGAGCGGGTGAACTTGGTGAGCCTGTAGGTGTGACGCTCGCCGAAATTGTCGCGGATGACGATGTGATCGGCATCGACCTTTTCGACAACGCCGTCTTCCTTGGCCAGGATCACGACGCCGGAGTCATGCGCGGCGCGGTATTCCATACCGGTCGCGACGACGGGCGCTTCGGGGACCAGCAGCGGCACTGCCTGACGCTGCATGTTGGAACCCATCAGAGCACGCGTGGCGTCGTCGTTCTCCAGGAAGGGAACCATGGCCGTGGCCACGGAAACGACCTGACGGGGGCTGACGTCGATATAGTCGACCTGGGAAACGGGCACAGCGATGATGTCGGCCTTGTCACGGACGGTGATGCGGTCATTGACGAAGGTGCCGTCCTCATTCAGGGGCTCGTTCGCGGTGGCGACCTTGTACAGGTCTTCCTCGTCGGCGGTCATGTAGACGATATCGTCGGTCACGCGGGCGTTCTCGCTGTCGACCTTACGGTAGGGCGCTTCGATAAAGCCGTATTCGTTGATGCGCGCGTAAGTGGCCAGGGAGCCGATCAGACCGATGTTCGGACCTTCAGGCGTCTCGATGGGGCAGATACGGGCGTAATGGCTGTAGTGCACGTCGCGGACCTCAAAGGAGGCGCGGTCGCGGTTCAGACCGCCGGGGCCGAGCGCGCTCAGACGGCGCTTATGCGTCAGTTCGGCAAGCGGGTTGGGCTGGTCCATGAACTGGGACAGCTGGGAAGAACCGAAGAACTCCTTGATCGCGGCGCTTACGGGACGGATGTTGATCAGATCGCCGGGCTTTACGTCAACACTGTCCTGAATGCTCATGCGCTCGCGGACAACGCGCTCCAGACGGCTCAGACCGATACGGATCTGGTTCTGCAGGAGCTCGCCGACGCTGCGCAGGCGGCGGTTGCCCAGATGGTCGATATCATCGGTGTGGCCGATGCCGTAGGGCAGACCGATCATGTAGCTGATGGAGGAAACGATATCATCGGGGATGATATGCTTCGGCACGAGCGCGGCGGCGTTTTCCTTCACAGCCTGGAACAGCTGATCGGGCTCCACGTTCTCAATGATCTCCTTCAGGGTGGGCAGATGGACCATTTCCAGGATGCCCGCGTCCTTCGGGTCAAAGGGCAGGAAACCGGCGGCATCGACAAAGTTGTTGCCGATCACACGGCGGACCTCGCCTTCGCATTCGATGTTGACGACGTTCACGCCGGCGTTCTGGATCGCGCGGGCGACATCAAGACGGATGGTCTCGCCCTTTTTGACCAGGATCTCACCGGTACCCGGATCGATGATGTCTTCCGCGGCGATGTGACCGTTGATGCGGGTCGCAACGGAAAGCTTCTTATTATATTTATAGCGGCCGACGCGCATCAGGTCATAGCGCTTGGCGTCAAAGAAGAGGCTGTTGAAGAGATTGGTGGCGCTTTCAACGCTGGCGGGCTCGCCGGGCTTCTGGCGCTTGTAGATCTCAATAAGACCTTCTTCCTTGCTCTTCGCGTTGTCACCCTTCTGCAGCGTGGCGTTCAGGCGGACGTCATCACCGAGGAGATCGAGGATCTCGGCATCGGTGCCGTAGCCCAGCGCGCGCAGGATGACCGTGATGGGCAGTTTGCGGGCGCGGTCAATACGAACCCACAGCACGTCATTGGAATCCGTTTCGTATTCCAGCCAGGCGCCGCGGTTCGGGATGATCTGGGAGGAGAACAGCTCTTTGCCCGCCTTGTCCAGCGCCTTGTCAAAATAGACGCCGGGAGAACGGACCAGCTGACTGACGATTACACGCTCAGCACCGTTGATAATGAAGGTACCGTGGTCGGTCATGAGGGGGAAGTCGCCCATGAAAACGTCGGATTCCTTGATCTCGCCGGTTTCACGGTTCTTGAGACGTACAAAGAACTTGAGCGGAGCGGCATAGGTCATGTCGCGTTCGCGGCAGCGTTCTACACTGTTTTTCGGCTCCTCGAGGGAATAGTCGACAAAATCCAGCACCAGATTACCGTTGTAATCGGTGATGGGAGACACATCGGCCAGAACCTCGCGAAGATCTGTATCCAGAAAGCGTTGATAGGAGTTCTTCTGAACCTCGATCAGATTGGGCATTTCAAGAACTTCATCAATGCGGGAGAAACTCATTCGGTCGCGGAGTTTCCCCATGTGGACCTCGTGCACCATTTAAGATATCACCCCTTATTCAGTCCGACCAGAACCTGTCCGGAAACATCCGTTAATTTAGTGCTTGCAATTTCTGTTTGAACCGTGTAAAATGACAAGCGCAGAAAAAACGGCACAGCACCCAGACGATACTGATGCAATTTTAAATTCTATCACGACGTGGCGATAATGTCAATGGTATTATTATATATATTTAAAGGAAATCAGTTTTTTTGATCGGAGCGTGTACTGAATGAAGGGAATGAACCACGGAAATCGGCCGCGCGGGATTCTTCCGCTTCTTTTTTTTATTGCTCTGATGACCTTTTCGGTATCGGGCGCGGGCGCCGTTTATGTGAAACCGTCGCCGACGCCGGTGCCGGCGTGGGGGCAGCCGCTTGAAGACGGATACCCCGCCGTCATCGACCGGTTCAATGATCCTGGCGCGTATCCGGATTACGTGTTTGAAGAAGACGCGGAACTGCTTGAGATCATCTTTCCGAATGTGCGCGACTGCGACTGCACGGTCATCCGCGCCGGCGGCGAAGTGTGGATGATCGACTGCGCGGACAAAGGCGTCATGGCGGGCCGCGTCATTGAAACGCTGAAAAAATTCTCGATCGAAAGCATAGACACGCTCATCATAACCCATCCGCATCATGATCATCTGAACGGCCTGCGCGAGATCAGCGACGCCGTGCCGGTCGGCAGGATGCTGATCTGCTTCCCGGAGGACAGCACGCAACACATCATATCCGCCGCGGCGCTCTGTGCCGAACGCGGCATTCCGATAGAGCAATACACGCACGGCGACACATTCACCATCGGGAACGCGGCCGTCGAAGTATGGCGGCAGTTTGAGGAAAAGTGGTCGATCAACAACCAGAGCGCGGTATACAGGCTGACATACGGCGAAAGAAGCATGCTGTTTCTGGCGGACGCGGAAGACAAAGAGCAGCGCCTGCTGGCTGAGAGCGCGGAGCCGGCGTGGCTGGACTGCGATATCATGCGCTATCCGCACCACGGCAAGACGGCGATGGTCGAAAAGCTTTACACGGCGATCGATCCCTTTTTCGTGACGGTGACGAATCATGCCCGCGGGGGCGAGGCCTGGTATTATCTTGGCTGCAAGCATGTGCCGACGGCTTATACGGTATCCGCCTATGTCAAACTGACGACGGACGGAAAGCACTGGATCGCGGAGCAGGTCAAATAAAAAACAGGGAATATTCCGGGAGGGAACGCGCGTCCCTCCTTTTTTATATCACAATGTGTAAAAAGCGTTGACATGACAGGGCTGAAGTGATATGATACATGAGTTGCTGCATGCTCACGGGAAAGTGCGCTCTTTTGGAGTGCGCTTTTCGGGAGAAGGAAAGGAGGTCTGCGGCGCATGGAGAGGCTGAAGTCAGACTGCCGGAAAGTGACCGGCGTGAAACAGGTGACACGCGCGCTGAAGGCCGGAAAGCTCGATCTCGTGTATGTGGCCAATGACGCGGATACGTTCCTGTACCAGCAGATCGTGCGCGCGGCTGAAGAAGCCGGCGTTCCCTGCGTGCGGGTCGCGTCCATGAAGGAGCTCGGTATCGCCTGCGGTGTGGAAGTGTCCGCCGCCGCCGCCGGGATCCTCAAATAACTTTGCCTTTAAGATCCTGAGGGTTGCGGGATCTTTCAGGATATTTTTCAGGAGGTGCTCTCATGCCCACAATTAATCAGCTTGTCCGCAAGGGCCGTGAACGGGCTACCAAAAAGTCCACCGCCCCCATTCTGCAGTCCTGTCCGCAGAAGCGCGGCGTGTGCCTGAGCGTCAAAACGATGACGCCCAAAAAGCCTAACTCTGCTCTTCGGAAGATCGCGAGGATCCGCCTGACGAACTCCATCGAAGGTACCTGCTACATCCCCGGTATCGGCCACAACCTGCAGGAGCATAGCGTTGTGCTGATCCGCGGCGGTCGTGTGCGTGACCTGCCCGGTGTTCGTTACCACATTATCCGCGGTGCCCTGGATACCGCGGGCGTCGCAAAGCGGATGCAGGCTCGCTCCCTGTACGGCGCAAAGCGCCCGAAGAAGTAAGGACTTAAAGCCGCCGCCGCAGTTTGAACCGGTAAGATATCCGCGCCCCGAACGCGCGTCTCTTCGGAACAGGAGACGAACGCGAAGGGATAACAGGCGGATCAACCGGCCGGCGTGATCGCGCCGGAGCGGAGTGATGCTGACACACCGCAAGAGAAAGAGGCAGCAAAAGGACTTGCATTCAGGAAAAACATTGAGGAGGGAAACCTATGCCCCGTCGCGGTTTTGTACCCAAACGTGAAGTCCTGCCGGATCCTGTACTGGGAACAACGGTAGTGACCAAGCTCATCAACCAGATCATGCTGGACGGCAAACGCGGTGTCGCGCAGAATGTCTGCTATACCGCCTTTGATATTGTTGCCCAGAAGACCGGCAAAGAAGGAAACGAAGTTTTCCAGGCCGCTCTGAATAACGTTGCCCCGCAGCTGGAAGTCAAAGCCCGTCGTGTCGGCGGCGCCACTTACCAGGTGCCTATCGAGATCCGCCCCGAACGCCGTCAGACCCTGGCGCTGCGCTGGATCGTGGACTTCGCCCGCAAGCGCGGTGAGAAGACCATGGCCGAGCGTCTGGCCGGCGAACTGATGGACGCTGCCAACAATACCGGTGCCGCTGTAAAGCGTAAAGAAGAAATGCACCGTATGGCCGAGGCCAACAAGGCGTTTGCTCACTACCGCTGGTAATACGCTTTTCCGCATAAGGAACAGGAAATTACCCGCAGTAAGCTGAAAGGAGCAAAAGCCGAATATGCCCAGAAGTCATCCCCTTGAAAGAGTTCGCAACATCGGCATCATGGCACATATCGATGCCGGCAAGACTACGACCACCGAGCGTATCCTGTTCTATACGGGCAAGAGCCACCGCATCGGTGAGACCCACGAAGGCACCGCGACCATGGACTGGATGGCCCAGGAGCAGGAGCGCGGCATCACGATCACTTCGGCTGCCACCACCTGTATCTGGCATGATCCCCATGATCCGGAGAATCCGAACAAGCAGTATCGGATCAACATCATCGACACTCCCGGTCACGTTGACTTCACCGTAGAGGTGGAGCGCAGCCTGCGCGTGCTGGACGGCGCTGTAAGCGTCTTCTGCGCCAAGGGCGGCGTGGAGCCCCAGAGCGAGACCGTGTGGAAGCAGGCGGAGACCTACCGCGTTCCGCGTATGGCATATGTCAACAAAATGGACATTACCGGTGCGGATTTCTTCCGTGTTGTAGGTATGATGCAGGAGCGCCTCGGCGCGAATGCCGTTCCGATCCAGCTGCCCATCGGTGCCGAAGATACCTTCCGCGGCATCATCGACCTGGTGCGCATGCGCGCCGAAGTGTACTACGATGACCTCGGCAAGGACGTCCGCGATGAGGACATCCCCGCCGACATGATGGAGCTGGCCGAAGAATATCGCGCCAACCTGCTTGAAAAGGTCGCCGAAACAGATGACGCCCTGATGGAAAAGTATCTTGAAGGCGAAGAACTGACCGAAGAAGAGATCCGGACCGCGATCCGGAAGAGCACGGTGAACTGCACGATGAATCCCGTCCTCTGCGGTACGAGCTACCGCAACAAGGGTGTACAGCCCCTGCTGGACGCGGTGATCGACTATATGCCGTCTCCGCTGGATATCCCCGCCATTCAGGGCACTGATCCCGCCGATCCCGAGAAGCAGCTGGAACGTCATCCCTCCGATGACGAGCCGTTCTCCGCGCTGGCGTTCAAGATCATGGTCGACCCGTTTGTCGGCAAGCTGGCCTTCTTCCGCGTATATTCCGGCAAGCTGAGCTCCGGTAATTACGTGATGAACTCCACGAAACAGAAACGCGAGCGGCTGAGCCGCATCCTGCTGATGCACGCCAACCACCGCGAGGAAGTTGAAACGATCTACACCGGTGAGATCGCCGGCGCCGTCGGTCTGAAGGACACGACGACCGGTGACACCCTGTGCGATGAGAACCATCAGGTCATTCTGGAAAGCATGGTCTTCCCGGATCCCGTGATCGAAGTCGCGATCGAGCCCAAGACCAAGGCGGGTCAGGAGAAAATGACCTACGCCCTGCAGCGTCTGGCGGAAGAGGATCCCACCTTCAAGACCTACACGAACCAGGAGACAGGACAGACGATCATCGCCGGCATGGGTGAGCTCCACCTGGAGATCATCGTTGACCGTATGCTGCGTGAGTTCAAGGTAGAGGCAACTGTGGGCAAGCCCCAGGTTACCTACAAAGAAACCATCCGCAAAGCGGCAAAGGCCGAAGGACGCTATGTACGCCAGACCGGCGGTCATGGACAGTACGGCCATTGCTGGATCGAGATCGAACCCCAGGAACCCGGAAAGGGCTACGAATTTGAAAGCCGGATCGTCGGCGGCGTGATTCCGAAGGAATTCATCTCCCCGATCGACGCGGGCATTCAGGAAGCAGCCAAGTCCGGCGCCATCGCGGGATACGAAGTCGTGAACTTCAAAGCCGCGGTCACCGACGGTTCCTATCATGATGTTGACTCCTCCGAAATGGCGTACAAGATCGCCGCGAGCATGGCCTTCAAGGATGCCGTGCGCAAGGCTGATCCGTGCCTGATGGAGCCCATGATGAAGGTGGAGATCATCGTTCCGGATCAGTATCTGGGCGATGTGATGGGAAATGTGTCCAGCCGCCGCGGCCGTGTTGACGGCACCGAAATGCGGGGCACGGATCAGATCATCCACGCTTATGTTCCGCTGAGCGAGATGTTCGGTTATACTACAGACCTTCGTTCCCGTACCCAGGGCCGCGGCATGTTCACCATGCAGTTCGACCACTACGAGGAAGTGCCGAAGTCTGTAGCCGAAAAGATCATCGGCAAAAGAAACTGATCATATAAAGACAAGATAAACCTACAACCTACAGGAGGGAAAACCAATGGCAAAGGGACATTATGAACGGACTAAGCCCCATGTAA
>JAUNQH010000043.1 GCA_030536295.1 Clostridia bacterium
ACCACGGGCTCTTCGGCCTTGACTTCCTCGACCACGGGTTCTTTGGCCGCGGGTTCTTCGGTCTCGACCATCACAGGAGCTTCCTCAGCCTTGACCTCGGCAGAAGGGCTCTCTTCCGCGGGCATTTCAGCAACAGCGGGCGTTTCAGCCGCAGTTGCCTTTTCCGCGGGAGCAGTTTCTTCTGCTTCGGCAGCAGTTTCTTCAACGATAACTTCCGCCGCTTCGGTTGTGATGACTTCCACTTCTTCGGCAAAAACGCCGGCGAAGAGAGAGCATGCCATCGCAAGCACCAGAGCCAGAGCGATCAGCTTGTTGAACAGATTCTTCATTTCGGTCCCTCCTGATGTATCATCCGTCTTGTAACGAAAACTCATTTCTCACGTAGAGACACATAAGCCTACTTCGCCATCTCTACACTGATATCATAGCATCTTATGGTTATATAAACGGTTACTTCTGAAGCAAACAGTTACTTTTTTTTGTTCACATAGTGTTTTTTTATTCGTAACCCTTGCCGGCAGGCTTATGAATACGTTATATGTAAACGCTTTCGTAATATTTTATGCGTACAATTCGAACCTGCTGATTTGTATTATATTCGGCTTTTTGCATCTTTGCGGTTATATGTATTTCGTGCGCACGTACAGTGTCATGTAATCGTTTACGTATTCATCAGTTACTTTTTGAATATTTCATTTCCACGTTTTGTTGTAAAATGGGAGCAAACAGACAATATATTGAAATTTTTATTTATCGAAAAAGGAGACGATCCGAAAGATCGTCTCCTTCCACATTACACAATGTCACTTTTTTCCGTCAGGCAAATAATCAGTCAAAAAAGATCTCTTCCCCATCTTCCTCTTCAGCGGCTTCCGGTGCTTCCGGATCGCCCATCTGACTCTCGATGATCGCCTGTGACCAGGTTACGTTCTCCGTGATCTCATACTGCTGCAGGCAGCGCGTAAAGAAGTCAAAATAGACGTTGCTGTAAACAGGGATCGAAGGCATGACCTCTTCGTAACGCGCCTGGAAAGCAAGCCATTTTTTCACATAGGTCAGATTGTCACCGGGCTCGGTCATGGACATATCCTTAGCCAGTTCATAAAGTTCGTCATCCCTGACCGCGGTGTAATTCGTCATTCCGATATCTGCATCCGCCGGATCAAAAGTCGGCCAGGGATCAAATACGATCTCAAAGTTGGAAGCAAGATAGATCATATCACAGTCACGCGCTGTGCGGCGGTAATACATTTCGATCAGTTTTGTGAACTCCACGGGTTCCGCGGTCACCTTAATGCCGATCTCCGCAAGATGGCTCAGGAAAGTGTCATCCAGACTATCGGCGATACTGTTTCCTTCCGGATAGATCATCTTCAGATCAAGCGCGACAAGTTCGCCGCCGATCTCCTTGCAGCGCACATCATCTTCGCCCGCGACGAAAGCTTCCCCGCTGCGGTTCAGCGTCCAGCCGTCCTCCTCCAGGAGACTTACGGCCGCATCAATATCCAGATCATACACCCGGATATCATCCATGTTCAGTTCCGCCCACTCTTCCAGCTCAGCTTCATAAGCGGCGGTCTCCTCTGCGGAAGCGTCTTCCTTCAGTTCCTGTACCGGTGCAGCGATCGCGCCGTTCACAGCTTCATACATCCACTGACCGATTCCGTAGTACCCGTCCACGCGCAATCCGTAATTTCCGGAATAATCATAAACAAGCTGATCCTTGTCCAGGCAGTATGCGATCGCCTGACGCACCTTCTGATCGGATACGGCAGTCTTTTCGCAGCAGAAGGAGAAGAAGCTCTGTCCGACACGCGGGTAGGATTGCATGGCATAGTTCTCGCCGCCGACCAACTGGATCCCGTTTGTAACAACATCCTCGCGCATGCATTTGTTCAGCAGACCGAATTCGCCGTTCGCGAGCTTATCCATCATTGTCGCGTTATCCGCGAGCGTATATGTCAGATAACGGATCTGCGGTGTGGCGTCATTCACATTGCCCTTGTAATACTCATTCGCTTCAAATTCGGCAGTTCCGCTCTCCGGGTCATAGGAGATCAGTTTGTACGGTCCGCTGACCACGGAAGGGTGAGACAGATATCCCGTTTCAGGATCCAGCATGGTCTCCTGCAGCAAAGCGGAAGTCATTTCGCCCTCGATCCAGACACCGTCAGCGTCGCTTTTGACCATACAGCCGGGCGCAATAACGGATATGGGCATCGGATAGCACATCAGCTCGCCCAGCTCATAGAAGAACGGACGATATTCCTTCGCGATCGTCATGGTCAGAGTATGGTCATTGATGACCGTTACACCGGCAAGCTTGTCGGCTTCGCCGCTTTTCCACGCTTCCACGCCGAGCAGGCACGCGTAATTATCCGTATCGCCGCCGAGTTCGCGAAGCTGCGGAGCAACCTGTATCAGAATACCGAAAGCGTAATCGTATGCCGTAACAGGTGTCCCGTCACTCCACTGCAGATCTTCGCCGATCGTGAACTGGAAAGTGCGGTTGCCTTCCGTATCATCGATCACGGTCAGACCGGTGATCACGGAACCGTCAATGTTGAAATTGCCGTTGCCATAATCCCAGCGGATCAGATTGTATCCGTTCACAAGCGCGCGAACGTCAAGGTCCGCGGTATTGCTTCCCCATACGGAGGTCGTGAAATTACCGCTCATCTTCGTTGTATTGCCGACCGTCAGATGATCGTAATCATATTCCGGCCCCGTGTAAAGATAAACGGGCGCGTCCTCCGCCGACACGGCACAGATACCGCACAGCATTGCAAGCAGCATCAGAATTGAAATCAGCTTCCTCATTTTCGCAGTGCTCCTTTGCCTCGATAGTAAGGTCCGCGTATTCGTCCGGCTGCATGCCGTTCAGCCGTCCGGTCGCGTCTCAAAACCTTCGTTTCCAATAAATCACCGGTTTTTATTCTTCATGTAACCCGAATTTTCCTTCCGGATCCCGAATAAAAACAAAAATATACCGGACGGTCGGTTTGACATATCTTCGGTCAGTTCCGTCCGGCATTTTTGTATTTTAGTATAGATGTCCGTACATGTAAACATTTTTAATGTTTTTTTATTGTTGCATATTCCGGAATACGCCTTGTCTGTCAGTTGTTCGGTTCCCTGATCAGCGCCTCTACCGCTGTCCGGTCCCCTCCGTTTTCCAGATAGACCGCAATTGCCGCCTGCAGTTCATCGTTGAATTCCTCAAGGCACATACCGTTCTCCATGATATATGTCGCGACGGGTATACCGACATAACGCATATGCCACGGCTCATAATTGATCTCCGTCACATCCTGCTTATCCTTCGGATAGCGCAGAATAAAACCGTATTCCTGACAGTGTTCCGCCATCCACCGGCATTCCTTTGTTTCGGCCATCTTCTCGTTCATGGCCCTGTCATACCAGCTTTTCGGCACCACATCACAGCCAAGACCGGTCTGATGATCACTTGTACCGGGCTTCGCGACCCATCCGTCATCCTTGCCGTTATTCTTTTTCAAACGGTTGTTATACATGGTCTTCTGCGTGGAGTATGCGCGGTAAGAGCTTTTAAGATACAGATTATACCCGTCTTCGCGCGCGCCTTCGCACATTGCGACAAGCGCTTCCGCGCACTCTGTCTGCAGCTGCAGCGTACCGCTGCCCGGTGCCTTCAGCACTCCGCCGTTGGCATTGGACCCGTCCTTGTTTGCTTTGCGTGTCTTCATCTTCACCATGGAGGACGGTCCGTATTTTTCATCAAGGACATAATGCTTGTTCGCCAGCACGATCAGTTCCGGGTCCAGATCCTCCAGTGCCACGGGAAAAACCCAGAAAGCGTCGTAATCATCAGCATCGTATTCCTCAATGATCAGCTCGTCCATATCCAGTATGCTCAGTTCTTCCTCTGCCGCGCAGATGACCGGCAGCATACAAAGCACAGCCAGGATCAGAAGGATCCGTTTCATTCAGTTTCCCCTCCGGTTCCGTTCGGTGTCACAATATCAAGCAGCACGCTTTCCCGCACCGCCAGAAGATACGTTTCAAGCGGTATATCCGCCTCATGGATCAGCCGCGCGTTTTCCTTCCCCACATACCGCACATGCCATGGCTCGTACTTGTATCCGGTCACATCCTCCCAGCCCTCATTGTACCGCAGGATGAAACCGTACTCCCAGCAATGCTCGAGTACCCACTTCCCTCCTTTTGTTTTGCCAAATGAGGAAGAAAGCTGCGTACCGGTCTGCACCTGACCCACATCCATCGCCAGACCGAGCTGATGCTCGCTGGCACCGGGACGGGCGACGTATTCATCCGCTTTTTCCACATTATTTTTCACGCTGCGCAGCTTCCGCTGGTAGATCCTGTTCTGCTTGGCATACTCCCGGTACCCGCTTACGGACATCAGCGTTACCCCGGTATCCTTCCTGCATGCATCGAACATTTCCACCAGCGCCTCCGCGGCATCCGGCCGCAGTCTGCGCACCTGTCCGCGCACCGGTGTCACGATCAGCTCGGGTTCAAACGCTTCGTGAAGAGTCCATTGACGGTTGGCCAGAAACAGCAGACCGTCAATATCGTTCTGCGGCGCGGCCTCTTCCAGCGCGCCTGACAGCAGCATCATTCCGGCAGCCGCCAGTGAGCCTATGCTTTGCAGAAATGAACTCATTTTCCGTTCCTTTCGTCACTCGGTCCGCTCATCGCCCCAGAAGAAAAGTGCCACCGTTCCCGGACCGGTATGCGCGCCCACGGTCGGCCCGATATCATTGATCACAACATCGCCGTTCAGATCCGGGAAACGGGATTCGATCATCGCCGCTACGGCTTTCGCGTCCTCGATGCAGTCCGAATGACTGAGATAGCATTTCCCGTTATAGCATTCGCCGCCGTCCGCGTGTTCAGCCATACGGTCAACGATCTCACGGATGACACGGCGCTTTCCGCGGATCTTTTCCCGCGGGATCAGGCGTCCGCTGTCATCCATGTTGAGCAGCGGACATACGTTCAGCAGTTTCCCGATAAATCCCGCCGTACGGCTTACGCGGCCTCCGCGGATATAGAAAGTCAGATCGGACGAGAAAAACCAATAGTGTATCCTCAGCTTGTTTTTCTCGGTCCACTCAGCCAGTTCATCCAGGGTAAAGCCCTGATCACGCCTGTCCGCCATGGCATCGGCCAGCAGACCGTAACCGGAGGATGCGCCCAGGGAGTCGATCACGATGATCCGCCGTCCAGGCCATGTCTTTGCAAGGTCATCCGCGGCAATGCGCGCGGAGTTCAGCGTTCCGCTGATCCCGGAGGACATGCACAGATGTATGATATCTTTTCCCTGTTCCAGGAAGGGCGTCCAGAAAGCCTCATACGCGTTCACGCCGATCTGGCTCGTCCTGGTCTGTGCACCGTCGAGCATTGCCTGATAGAAAGCCGGCGGTTCCATAGTTTTCCAGAAATCGTCCGTATATTCTTTTCCGTCCAGCTGAAAGCGAAAGCACACGCAGGCAATATCGCGGCTTCTGTAGTGAGCTTCACTCAGATCCGATGTTGAACAGCAGCTGATCACATAATCCGGCACGGGGTTTCCTCTCTTTCCCGTCGGAGTACATATTCCGACTTTATAATTCTAATACAAAACAGCTCCGTTCGCAAGTTTCCGTGAATGAAATAGATGTGAACAAAACAAAAAACGGCTTATGACAAGCCGTCTGATCTCTGGATGTACGAGCGTGACCGTAAGCCGGGTTCTGTATTGGACGATCATCTATCCAGCCCGCATGTTACCATGCGGGTCAAGCGATTGCGGAGAACGCGGCGGGCAGCCGGCTTGCCTCCATTGCATCTTGCACCGGGTGGGGTTTACATCGCGGACGAGTCGCCAGGCCGCGGGTGAGCTCTTACCTCGCCTTTCCATCCTTACACCCGTTATTCACGGATGCGGTTTCTTTCTGTTGCACTTTCCTTGGAGTCGCCTCCACAGGCCGTTAGCCTGCACCCTTGCCCTGTGGTGCCCGGACTTTCCTCTTGCCCTTTCGGGCCTGCGATCGTCTGTTCACCTCGTACGCGGGGTATCATACCCCGTGCCGGGCGCTTTGTCAAGCCATGCGCCGTATTGTCGGTGTCCGTCTTTTATGATAGAATCAGTTTGCCGGAAAGGAGGCTGTGTATGAAACGCTTATTGTGTCTGCTGCTCACATTCGCCGTGGCCGCCGCGTGCGCGGCTCCCGCAGGCGGGGAGAATATACCGTCCCGTCTGTCGCTGTTTGCGATCAATGTACGGAAAGCCGACTGTCTTCTGCTGTCCTCCGGCAGTGATCTGTACATGATCGACACCGGCAGCCCCGAAAGCTGGGGGCAGGTATCCCGTTATCTGAAGGAGCAGAACATCACCGCGCTGACAGGGGTCATTCTGACCCATACGGACGGTGATCACGCCGGCGGGCTGGACGCGCTGTGCGCCTCCGGTCTCAGCATCGGAAATATCTACGCCCCCGCGTATTTCACCTGTAAGCGCGCAAAGCATCCGGCTGTGCTGGCCTCGGAAAAATACAGCATTCCGCTCACGTTTCTGTTATCCGGGGATACGCTTCCCCTGGAAAACGGCGAGATCCGTGTTCTCGGTCCCGTGGTCAAAGACAGCGAGACCGAAAACAACAATTCACTCGTTCTGCTGGCTTCCGGGGGCGGCGGTTCCATGCTCCTGACAGGCGATATGGAATTCCCTGAAGAAACAACGCTTCTTGACGCGGGTCTGATCCCGAAGGTCGACGTGCTGAAGATCGCCAATCACGGTGAAAGCGACGCGACCGGTGAAGCGCTGATCCGCGCGGCCGCCCCGTCAGCTGCCGTGATCTCAACGAATTCGGACGACGAACCGGATACGCCTTCCGGGCGCGTGCTGAAGCTGCTCAACCGCAATTCCGTACGGATGGCATGTACGCAGAACGCGTCTTCCGGCGTACTCGCGGTTCTTGAAAACGGGCAGGTCTCACTGGAACTGATACAATCGGAGCAGCTGCCTGATGCTCCGCATGATATTCATCTGTCCGGCAAGGATAATATCACGGATACCGTCAGCCTGATGAACACCGGGGATGCTCAGACCGACATTTCCGGCTGGTATCTGCTTTCCGAAAGAGGCGGTGAGATCTTTGTGTTTCCGGCCGGCACCGTGCTTCCGGCCGGCGGATCGTTTGTCGTAAGCTCACTTTCTTCGGATGATACCGGTCACTTTGTATGGCAGGAAAAGAATGTATGGCACAATAAAAAAGACGACCGGGCGCTGCTGTATGACGCGTACGGACGTCTGATCGATATGCTTGACTGATCACCGTTCCCGGTTCCGTTTTGTTTCAAAGAATCTTGTCAGGACCTCCCGGCACCGCGCCTCCTCGCACAGCGGCCGCCAGGAGGTCTTTCCGTGCAGCGCGGGATCGGACGGAAGCAGATATACGCTTCCGCAGCAGCCTTTCTCCGGATCGGCCGCGCCGAAAACCACCTTCCCGAGCCTGGACATCACGATCGCGCCGGCGCACATGGGACACGGTTCCAGCGTCACATACAGCGTGCAGTCATCCAGGCGCCAGTCGCCTTTGACGCGCGCTCCTTCCCGCAGGCAGAGCATCTCCGCGTGCGCGGTCGGATCTTTGGTTTTCTCGCGTGTATTATGCGCCGCGCAGATCACTTCCCCGTTCCGCACAAGCACCGCGCCTACGGGCACTTCTCCTTCAGCCAGGGCTTTTTCCGCTTCCGCCAGCGCGAGATCCATCGGTTCCATCCATACACGCCCCCTTTGCCTGTCACATACATCATAAGGCATTCAGGCACAAAGTCAATCATTTTCGCGCTGTCAATCAAAAAGGGTTGACACCCGGCATATTTCGTGTATAATGTCTCACTGTCAAGCTTGCAGCATTGACAGGAGGGATGCGTGTGTCGCGGGTCGATCTCCGCCGGAAGGTGGATCTGGCATGGCTTGCCGCGTTCTACGGCGGGTTGCTGACAGAGAATCAGCGGCGCGTGCTCACTCTCCACTGTGAAGAAGATCTTTCCCTCGGCGAGATCGCCGATGAGGTCGGCATCAGCCGCCAGGCCGTGCATGAAACGCTGAACCGCGCCGCCGAAAAGCTGGCCGCGATGGAAGCCTCCCTCGGTGTGGCGGAACGTTTCCGCCGCATGGAAGACGGTCTTTCCAAAGCGCTTGACAGTCTGAACGCCGAACGATATGACGAAGCCAGGCAGACGCTTGAAGCGCTGCTCGCGCTCGATACGGAGGATGAAAATGGCCTTTGAAGGCTTGAGTGAAAAACTGCAGGGCGCCCTGAAAAAGATGACCGGGCGCGGCAAGCTGAATGAACAGACCGTTAAGGAAGGCATGCGCGAAGTGCGCATGGCGCTCCTGGAGGCGGACGTCAACTACGCCGTCGCGAAGGATTTTATCAAAAAGGTCACCGAGCGCTGCGTCGGGCAGGATGTGCTTTCTTCCCTCACTCCCTCGCAGCAGGTGATCCGCATCGTCAACGAGGAAATGACCGCGCTGATGGGCAGCACCAATGCAAAGCTCATCTGGTCTTCATCCGTGCCGACGGTATTCATGCTGTGCGGTCTGCAGGGTGCCGGCAAAACCACCATGTGCGCCAAGCTAGCGGGGTGGCTGACAAAGCAGGGCAAAAAACCCATGCTGGCCGCCTGCGATATATACCGTCCCGCGGCGATCAAACAGCTGCAGGTCGTCGGTCAGCAGGTGAACGTGCCCGTATTTGAAAAAGGCATGCAGGACCCCGTGAAGACCGCGAAGGAAGCCATTGAATACGCCAGGTATTATCAGCGGGATGTGCTGATCATCGATACGGCCGGCCGCCTTCACATTGATGAGGCGCTGATGGATGAGCTCGGCCGCATCAAGGAAGCGGTCAAGCCTTCCGAGATCCTGCTCACGGTCGACGCCATGACCGGTCAGGACGCTGTTAATGTTGCCAAAGCTTTTGATGAAAAGCTGGATGTGACCGGCGTCATCCTGACCAAGCTGGACGGCGACACCCGCGGCGGCGCGGCGCTGTCGATCAGGGCGGTCACCGGCAAGCCGATCAAGTTCAGCGGCATCGGCGAAAAGCTTTCGGATATCGAGCCTTTCCACCCGGACCGTATGGCAAGCCGCATCCTCGGTATGGGCGATGTGCTCACCCTGATCGACAAGGCATCCGAAGCCTTTGACGAGCAGGATGCCGAGAAGTTTGCCCGCAAAGGTCTGAACAGCAAGCTGACGCTGGAGGACTTCCTCGAGCAGATGCAGAGCATGAAGAAAATGGGCGGCATCAAGAGCCTCATCGGCATGCTTCCGGGCATGAGCGGCAAGGATATCGATGTTGACGAAAACGCGCTGAAGAAGCCTGAAGCCATTATCCGTTCCATGACGCCGAAAGAGCGCCGTAATCCTTCCATCCTGAACGCGTCGCGCCGCAAGCGCATCGCCGCGGGCAGCGGAACCACCGTACAGGATGTCAATCAGCTCATCAATCAGTTCGAACAGAGCCAGAAGATGATGAAGCAGATGATGAACATGAAGGGAAAGGGAAAATTCCGCGGGATGAAGTTCCCCGGCATGTGATCCGGTTCTGAGGTAAAGGCCGTCAACGGTCCGCCTTTGGAATAAATAATACTTTAACGAACCATATTTTGAGGAGGAAAACATCATGTCTGTCAAGATCCGTCTGAAGAGAATGGGTATGAAGAAAAAGCCCTTCTACCGCGTCGTTGTTGCTGATATCCGCAGCCCCCGTGACGGCCGTTTCATCGAGGAGATCGGCTACTACAATCCCATGACCCAGCCTGCTGAGATCAAGGTCGACGAAGAACGCGCCAAGTACTGGATCGGCTGCGGCGCTCAGCCCACCGATACCGTCCGTATTCTTCTGAAGAAGACCGGCGTCATCGAAGAAAAGTAAGTATGCCCGAACGGCGATCCGGTCCGTAAACGGACGGAATGCCGTTGTCTGAAAGAAAGGATGCCTCCATGCAAGAATTACTTACCTTCGTGGCACAGTCTCTGGTAGACGCGCCTGATCAGGTCCGCGTCACCGTGACCGAAGGCCCGGAAGCCGTGATCCTTGAACTCCATGTGGCAGAAGAAGACATGGGCAAGGTCATCGGAAAGCAGGGTCGCATCGCCAAGGCGATCCGTTCGGTGATCAAAGCGGCTACGGCCAAAGACAGCAAGCCTGTTTTTGTGGAAATCAACTGACGAAGGAAGCGGAGTCGAAAGATTCCGCTTTTCTTTTGTTTATGCAGATTGTATAATAGATTGAATCGCGGTCAAAGCGACACCACGGCCGCGCCGGAGCAATATGAAAGAATACCTGATGATCGGTGAAGTACTCAAGCCGCAGGGGATCCGCGGCGAGTGCAAGATCCGCCCGTACAGTGCCGATCCGGATCGTTTTCTGAAATGGAAAACGCTTTATCTGGAAAAGGATCATGAATATATCCCGTTGCGTGTAAAGCCGGGCCGCGTGCATGACGGTTTTGCCTATGTAACGCCGGAAGGTTTTACGGGGCCTGAAGACGTCGAAAAGATCCGCGGTGAAAAGCTGTATATCGCTCGTTCGGATGCGGATCTTCCCGGTGACGGCGGCGATCTGATCGCGGATCTCATTGGCTGTGAAGCTGTCACGGCGGATGGTACCGTGATCGGTACGCTGACGGATGTGCTGCAGTACGGAACGGTCGACACATGGGTCTTCAAAACCGGCAAAGGCACCATGATGGCGCCGGCCCTGCTGGCCGTCTTCCCCGCTGTGGACACCGAAGCAGGCAGGATCACGGTGGATCCCGAAAAGCTGTCGGAGGTAGCCGTCTTTGAAGATTAGTATCCTGACCATCTTCCCGGAGATGTTTGACAGCGTTTTTTCATCCAGCATCCTCGGTCGTGCCCGGGAGCAGGGGCTGCTTGAGATCGAGCTGATCGATATCCGTCCGTTCTCGCAGTGCAAACACAAGAACACGGATGATTATCCGTTCGGAGGAGGCGCCGGCATGGTCATGACGGCGCAGCCCATCATGGACGCGATGGCTTCCGTGACCGGGAACGGATCTGCCGGCCGCCGGATCTATATGGGGCCGCGCGGTAAAACACTCACTACAGCCATGGCGCGTGAGCTCGCGGGTGAAGATCACCTGGTGCTGCTGTGCGGTCATTATGAAGGTGTGGACCAGCGCGCGCTCGACACCTGCGTGGATGAGGAGATCAGTATCGGTGACTATATTCTGACCGGCGGTGAACTTGCGGCCATGGTGCTTACGGACTGTGTCGCGAGATTTATACCCGGCGTGCTCGGCAGCGCCGAAAGCCCGGAAGAAGAATCTTTTTCCGACGGGCTACTGGAATACCCGCAGTATACCCGGCCGCGTGAGCTGAACGGAATGACGGTGCCGGAAGTCCTTTTGAACGGTGATCACGCGAAGATCCGCGCGTGGCGCCGCATGGAAAGCCTGAAGGCCACCATGCGTTTCCGTCCTGACCTGCTGGAAAAAGCCGCGCTTGATAAGAACGATCTCAAAATGCTGAAGGAGTTGGAGTCATGTTCCTCAGAAAACTGACGGTGATCGCGGTACCGCTCGGGCTGCTGGTCCTGCTGTGCATCCTGATTCCGCTGATGAACAGCCTCGGTTTCTTCGGCAACGTGCTGCTGGGCGCGCTGCTGGGCGTCATGCTCAGTCTGCTGCTGCCGCTTGCCGGCGCCACAAGGATGCGTGAACCGTTCGCGCATCTGCTGTGGATCCCCACCGCCACAGTACTGCTGGTTCTGCTCGTGCAGTACCTGAATTCTGTCGGCGTTTCATCCGACACGCTCAAACTGCTTGCGACAGGCGATTCACGCGTTATCACGGTCGAATCCGCTTTCGCCGCTTATATGATCACGTTCTCAGCCCGTACAGGCAAAGGGATCTGATACAGGAGGTAAGACCATGAAAACCATTATGATCGACGGAAACAGCTATTCCACCGCAGCCGAACTGCATCATGCGCTGAAGATCATGCTTGAGCTGCCGGATTATTACGGAGCCAACGCGGACGCGCTGAATGACTGCCTTTCCGAAAGAAGAGAGCCCGTCAACGCGTGGATACTCAGCCGCGGCGCCGGTGATGTCGAAAGGGCTGTTTCCCTGTGCATGAATGTGATCGCCGATAACGGCGGCAAAGTTACGGAGCTGTAATATGCGTCTTCATCTGCTCGGTGTCAGCGGTCCTTTTCCGGAACCGCGCGGCGCCTGCTCCGGCTATCTGCTGGAAGCAGGCAGTCTTCTGCTGCAGTTTGATCTCGGCACAGGCGTTCTGTCAAGGCTCACGGAGCTGACTGCTCCCGAAGCGCTGAACGCGGTCTTCCTGTCCCACTGGCACTTCGATCACACAAGCGATCTCCTGCCGCTGATCTACCGCCTGCAGGCCTCAGGATCCGTGCTGCGGGTCTATGCACCCGCGGATGGATCATCGCCCATCCGCAATATCGTCCTGCACAGCGATTGCTTTGAACTGCATGATATCGCCCCGGGGGATACGATCTCAACAGGAGACGTACATGTCACCGCCGGCCGCGCCGTACACCCGGTTCCGGCCGTTATGTACAAAGTGACCGCGAAAGACGGCGTTTTCTGTTATACGGGAGATACCAACCTGTTCCCGGGGCTGGCGGATTTCCTGCGCGGAACGGATACTCTGCTTGCGGACGCGCTCTTCACACGCGCGCTCTGGTCCGCCGAAAAGCCGCATCTGTCTGCTTCCCTTGCTGCGGAGCTTGCCGCGGATGCAGGCGTTTCCCGTCTGATCCTTACGCACCTGAATCCGTCGATCCCTGTCGAAACGCTTGTCCGCGAGGCAAGGGAACATTTCGGAGATGTACAGCCGGCTTCTGCCGGTCAGATCATTGATCTATGACGAAGCGGGAACGCGCGTGGCTTTTGCCGCCGATGGCTGTTTTTCTTTCCGCGGGCATCCTTCTCGGCCGGAACGCGGAACACATCCTGCCGCTGCTGGCAGGATGCGCTCTTTGTGCCGCCGCGGTCATCATCGGCAAAAACAGAACGCGTTTCATCGCCTTGCTGGCGCTTTCCGCTTGTATCGGCGCGGCCGCGGGACAGCTCGCCTGGCATCCCGTATTGCCTGAAGAAGGGCTGTACCGTGTTTCGGGCATTGTCAGCGACGAACTGCGTCCCGGCAACAGCGAACAGTACCGCACCGTTCTGACCGGTGTCACACTGGACGGTGATCCCGTCAGTGACCGTTTTTACTGGAGTTTTTACCCTTCCGAAATGCCTGAGGAGCTCATACCCGGCGTCCGTGTGGAGTTTACGGGCAATGTTTATCATCCGTCCGGACCTTCCAATCCGGGCGGATATGATTTTCGTGAAGATCTGCTGCGCAGAAATATAACGATGGGGGTCTCGGGGTTCGGCAACCCGGAGATCACCCCGTCTTCTTCTTTTTCCCTGCAAGGCACGACCGCGTATCTGCGCTACCGGATCACGCTTTCCCTGAAGGAAGTCATGGGTGACGAAGCCGGAGGCTATGCGGCAACCATGCTTTTCGGGATCCGTACAGGCGTTTCCGGTGAAGACCGCGCCGCCTTTGCGAAGCTCGGTATCGCGCATGTGCTGGCCGTGAGCGGGTTCCATGTCGGCGTGCTTGTTGCAGGACTTGCGGCTTTGCTGAAGATCTTCGGTGCGGGACCCCGCATGCGGTTTATGATCTCGGCCGCGATCCTTGCGCTGTATACGCTGCTTTGCGGCATGAGTCAGCCGGTCATAAGAGCTTCCCTGCTTGTTCTGCTGGGACTGTACGGGCGCATTCTGAAGCGGCCGCGGACAGGTCTGCATCTGTTGTCCTCCTGCTGGATCCTGATGCTTCTTTTATCGCCCGTTCAGATCACGGGAGCATCCTTTCTGCTGTCCTTCGGCGCCATGTACGGGCTTGTGCTGATCACACCGTTCCTGAGCAGACTGTTCAGGCCGTCACGTCCCGTTACGCGCAGGCTGTGGGATATATTGACCGCCGGGATCGGCGCGCAGCTGGGCGTGCTGCTGCCGGAACTGTATTTTTTCCAGACATTGCCGGTCCTTTCGCTTCTGATCAATGTGCCGTTCTCATTCGTCATCACGTTCATGATCAGCATTTACTGGATGATCCTGATCTTCCTGCCGATACCGGGGCTGAACGTGATGCTGGGCTATGCCGGCGCAAAGATCACGGAGCTGGTAACGAATACGGTGCACGTGCTCTCATCCGCGTCATGGATCTCGCTGTGGACACGCGCTTCCACGCTGCTGACCTGTCTGGGTGTTCTGCTGCTCTTTATCTCGCTGTGTTCACTCTTCCGGCTGAAAGCGCACAGCCGTCTCATCCTGCTGACGGCAGGGCTGGCTGTCACGGTGCTCAGCGTGCTTCCCGCGCACCATACCGGCACGGAGTATATTCAGTTTTCCGTCGGCAGCGCGGACGCGGCATTGCTGTTGGATGAGGATACCGCGGTGGTCATAGATACCGGAAACGGTGACGGGGTGCTGTCAGGTTACCTTCACAGAAAACGCATCACCCCGGACGCTGTGATCCTTACGCATCTGCACAGTGATCACGCTTACGGCATAGCGGATCTGCTGGATGACGGGATCCCGATCCGCGTGTGTTATCTGCCGGAGGGCGCCGAAAAATGCGTTGTACACCCCACCGTAACGGAACTCCTTGACCGTCTCCGCGCGTCCGGCACCGAGATCAGGACCCTTTCCCGCGGAGATACGATCCCGCTTCCGTCCGGAGAGATCACCGTACTGTGGCCGGAAGAAGGGCACGTCCGTTCAGGGCAGGATCCCAATATGTATTCACTTGCAATGCGTATCCGTCTTCACGGCGTCACAATGCTTCAGGCAGGCGATCTGGACGGCAGATATGAGATGTACGCCGCGGAACAGGCGGATGTGCTGAAGATCGCGCATCACGGTTCCGCGTCAAGCTCATCGGAAGAGTTTATTTCGGCTGTCTCCCCGCAGCTGATCCTGCTCAGCTGCAGCGGAATGAACCGTGTGGCGGATGTCCGCGAAAGGATCACGGACATCCCGGTTTTCGCCACACCGGACGGCGGCGCGCTCACGGTACGTTTCTCTGACGGCGGTTTTTCAGCTGAAACCTTTCTTTCCGCACCCGAAGGAGGTGTCTGATTGTGGAACGCAAAGAATTTGAAAAGGCGATCGCGCAAAACAACATCCGCGGTATATACCTTCTGGAAGGCGAAGAAGAGCAAATGAAATCTTCCGCTCTTTCCGCGCTCCGTAAGGCAGTGCTGCCCGAAGGCTTCGAGCAGCTCAATGAGACCGTACTCGAATCGCCGGAAACGGATGATATCATTGCCGCAGCTGAAACGATGCCTTTCATGGCGGACAGACGTCTTGTGATCGTCAGGGATCTGCCCGCGCTGGTAGGCAGATCCGAAGGTGACGAGAAGCTGCAGGCATATCTGCCCGGGCTGCCGGATACGTGCATTCTTGTCTTTTACTGCCGCACCAAGCCGGATGGCAGAAAAAAGCTTTATTCACTGATCAAAAAGACCGGAAATGTCATTGTCTTCTCGCCGCTGAAGGATCTTGAGCTGTCATCGTGGGTCGTTCGCGGATTTGCCGACCGCGGACGTGAATGCGCAAACAGAACGGCGGATTTCCTGATCTTTACCTGCGGCACGGATATGTCCCTGCTGTCTAACGAGATCGACAAGATCGCCAGTCACGGCGGACCCGGCACACCGGTCCTGCCCGATGAGATCTCCGCCCTGGCGACGCCCTCCACGGAATGCACCGTCTTCCAGATGGTCGACGCTGTCATCTCAGGGCAGAGCGGCAGAGCCCTGATGCTCATGCGCAACCTGCTGACCGCCGGAGAGGACCGCATCGGTCTGCTTGCAATGCTTCTGCGGCAGTTCAGGCTTCTTCAGCATGTCAAGATCATGCAATACGAGAAGAAGCCGCGTGAATTCATTCAGCAGGCGCTCGGTCTCAGCCCGTACATCACGGACCGCTATCTGCAGCAGGCAAAGCTGTATACGGGCGGTCAGGTCAAGCGCGCCGTGAGGATCTGCGCTGATACGGATCTCGCGATCAAATCAGGAAAGATCGATCAGGAGGGTTCTCTTGAAAAAGTCATGCTTAGCCTGCTGACCTTACGGAACAAACCGGAAGATGATCAATAAAAAGAGGCCGTTTCCCGTCGGAAACGGCCGTTCTTATTCGTTATCCATTTTTTCGGAGCATCAATAGGTTCCGTGTATCGCCCGGTATTGTGTCGGTGTGCAGTCCCGCGCTTCACGGAACACACGGTTGAATGTCGCCACACTGCCGAAGCCGCTTTCCTCCGCCACTTCCTGCATGCTCTTGCGGGAGCGTATCAGGAGATCCGTCGCCACCTGCAGCCGTTTCTGGCACAGGTATTCGCGGAAGGTGTATCCTGTCTGCTGCTTGAAACAGCGTGAGAAATAGTAGCGGCTGAAGCCGGCGAAATTCGCGACCTCATCCAGCGTCAGATCATCCCGGTAATGGCTGTTGATGTAGCTCATGGCACCCGCGATGACCTCCGGATCCACACTGGGACCGTTTTTTTCATCGCTTTCCTGCACACGGATATACTCTCGTCCCAGCAGCGCGTAGATACGCAGCACACAGCTGTAGCACCACGTGTTCCACATCGGTTCACGCGTCCTGTACGCCTGCCAGATATCCAGCAGCAGCCTGCGGATCTCCGGCAGCACATCAGCGCCGTCACGCAGCACAAACAGCCGGTCAAGACCCTTTCCGGCCCGCTTCACATCACGCAGCCCGTATACACCGTCAGGCTCATACAGGAACAGCAGTCTCCGGCTGCCTTCCCCCATGCTGATCTCATGACTCATATCAGGCGGAACGATGATGACCTCGCGTTCCCGTATCGTATAGCAGGTACCTTCCACCGTCACTTCCACGGTTCCTTCCAGGGCCAGCACGACCTCTACCGCGGAATGACGGTGGATCTCAAATTTCCAGGGTTGATCCGCATACCATACCCGGAAGCTGGAATCTTCGGGATATGTAACATATTCCTGTTTTCCCTGCAGGATCCGGAATCCGTCTTCATACTTTCTCGGATTCTGGCTCCTTTCAGCTGCCGGTTCAGTCATGTTTCACCTCAAAAAGCATTATATGGCGGGTCGGTCCTGATCAGCCCTTGACGCTGCCCAGCGCCATGCCGGTCACAAAGTATCTCTGCAGGAAGGGGTACACTACCAGAATAGGTGCTGCGGATACGACCGTGATCGCGCAGCGGATAGTGATGGGCGTCGTCTGGGTCGTGTTGGCCAGAGCATCCGTGGAGGCCTTAGCTGCGTTAGCGCTGGCCTGAGTCGTGGCCAGTTTCATCTTCAGCAGATACTGCAGGGTATACAGATTCTTCTTGCTGCCGTTGTACAGATAGGTGTCAAACCAGGAATTCCAGCTGCCTACGGCCACAAACAGGGCCACGGTGGCCAGAACGGGAACACACAGCGGCAGAATGATCTGGAAGAACGCGCGGATATCCCCGGCGCCGTCGATCCTGGCGGATTCCACCAACGCTTCCGGCAGACCGCAGATATAGGTACGGATCACGATCATGTTGAAGCATGAGAAACAGGAAGGAATGATGTAGACCCAGTAGCTCTTCTGCAGATGCAGGGTCTGGGTGATCAGCAGATAGTTCGGGATCAGACCGGCGTTGACATACATGGTCAGCACCAGTATGGTGGTGATGAATCCGCGCAGCACGTATTCCTTACGGCTCAGTGCGAAAGAGATCATGCTGGTCAGGAAAAGGTTCAGAAGGGTAATGATGACAGTCTTGCTTACGGAGATCCAGAACGCCGAATAAGTCAGGGAATCGCTCAGGATATCCACATAGGCCTTGGTGCTGAACACCCGGGGCCACACGGTGATGCCGCCCCGCAGAGCATCTGTACCGTCATTGAAGGAAATGGCGACGGTATTGACCACCGGATACAGGGTAATGATCATCAGGATGATCAGAAAAATCGTATTGCAGATCGGGAACACGATATCCCGTCTTCTCGACCGTTTAGCGTTATTAAAGGCTGCGGTTGTCATAGGATATCCTCCCTTCTTAAATCAATGTATCTTCGTCCAGCTTCTTGGCAATGAAGTTGGCGCTTAACAGCAGAACAATGGCAACTACGCTCTTGAACATACCGGCGGCGGTAGCGTAGCTGTATTTCTGCTTGGAAATTCCGTACTTCATAACGAAAACATCAATGGTCTGTGAATAGGATTCCACCAGACTGTTGCCCATCAGATACTGGATCTCGAAACCGGCTTCCATCAGGTGACCGATGTTCATGATCAGCAGGATGACAAAAGTGGATTTGATACCGGGTAAAGTCACATGCAGGATCCGCTGGAAGCGTCCCGCGCCGTCTATGGACGCCGCCTCATACAGGCAGGGATCGATGGACGTCATAGCGGAAATGTAGATAATGGTGCCCCAGCCGACTTCTTTCCAGACGTTGATCACGCCGACCAGCCACCAGAAGCGTTTTTCTTCACCGAGGAAAAAGATAGGTTCTTTGGTCAGACCTATGCCCATAAGGATCTCGTTGATGGTACCGGTACTGGAAAAGATATTCTGAGCCATGCCGACAACGATGACCATGCTCAGGAAATGAGGCAGATAGGTGACCGTCTGGACCGTCCGCTTGAAGGCCTTGTTACGGACTTCATTCAGCAAGACCGCCAGAACAACTGCGGATACCGTTCCGAATACCAGATTAATGATACTCATGGCCAGGGTATTCCGGATGCTCTCGATAAAGTCGGCACGGCTGAACAGCCATTTGAAGTTATCAAGTCCGACCCACTTGCTCCCCATCAGACCTTTTTTGGGAGTATAATCCTGGAAAGCTGTGACCCAGCCCCACATAGGCGCGTAGTTGAACAGCAATACATACAGGAACATGGGGACAGACATGATCATCAGCTGCCACTGGCTCCCCAGCGTCTTCCAGAAACCCCTTTTACGGACGGGCTTCAATGCAATATTCGCGGCTTTCGCGGTCATCGTTTTTGCTCCTCCCTGTGAAAGAATCAGAGGGGAGAGAATTCTCCCTCCCCTCTGAAGTTGTTATGCCGGATTATTCGCCCAGAGCCAGTTCAACCAGCTTCAGAACTTCTTCCTGCATGAAATCGCTGAACACTTTGGCGCAGGGATTGATTTCTTCAACGAAAGCATCCCACAGAGCATCGAATTCGGCGGGATCAGCCATGATCATCTCGGGCAGTCTCTTGTCCTGGATGTCTTCGAAGTCCTGCTTGTCGACAGCGATGGGGGTGGTGTCGATTTCCCAAGCTTCTCCGTAGGGAGCCAGTTCCAGAGTCTTGTCGAACAGGTCGCCGGGGACCTTAACGCCCAGCTTGGCATAGAAGTCGATGTCGTATTCGTTCATGAATCCGAAGTACATTTCAGCCTGATCGCCGGGAGCCCAAGCGTTGCCGTCATCCTGCACGCCCTGCTTCTTGGGAGCGGATTCCCAGATGGCCAGAGCCTGGTTGGCTTTCTTCCAGTTGGCGTCGCTGCGCTGGTTGTACTGTTCTTCAGTCATCAGCATACGGCCGTTTTCATCAACATAATAATCTTCGCCTTCGATACCCCACTGGAGGATCTTCTGCCATCTGTCGGACAGGAGGTTCTCGAAGAGGTTGATCATGCGTTCGGGATACTGGCAGTTCACGGAGATACCGAAGCCGCGGTCCTTGTTCATAACGGTACCGTTGACATAGTGTTCTTCGATGACGCCGTAGCCGTAGCTTTCGTCGTAAACCAGGGGCATTCCGACGAAGTTGTTTTCATACATCTTGGCAGCGTTCAGAGCATCGGTAGCGGTGCCGAAGTCCCAAGCCTGGTCAAACATGCCCAGGATGGTGCCGGAAGACAGAGCGGCGATGTACTGGTCGAAGTTCATAACGAAGGTGTCCTTGTTGATGAGGCCCTTCTGGAATTCTTCGTTCAGCTTCTTGTAGTAGTCCTTGGCGTAGGGCTGGTTGATGAAGGTCGTGGTTTCCCAGTTGCCGGAGTTGACATCGATGATGACTTCACCGTCGTTGGGGCGGCCCATCAGGTGCTGCACGGGGTTGATCAGGCAGAAGTGACGCCAGTCTTCGCACAGGATGGCGAAACCGGTGTAAGCATTGCCGTCAGCATTGGTGGGGTTGTCAGCCAGGAACCGTTCGATCAGATCGAAGTATTCGTTCAGGGTCTTCGGAACAACATAGTTGTTGTAGGCAACAACCTGCTTCTGAAGGAAGAACTGGGGGCCGCTGGGGGCGTTCTGGATCTGGCCGTTGTAGTTGATGCCGTAGTTGGGGATGATGTGGAGGTGTCCATCCTCATCCAGCAGCTGGGCAACACGGTTGTCGGTGTAGATATGCTTGTACAGGTTGGGGGTGCCTTCTTCAGTGATGTAAGGCAGCATATCGATCAGGGCATCCGCGTTTTCGATCAGCTCAGCAGAGTTGCCGCCGTCGAACAGGTCCGGATAGTCCTCATTGGCGATCTTGAGGCCCAGGGTCTCGTCCAGGTCGCCGGCGAGGAATTCGAATTCGAACTTGATGCCGAATTCTTCTTCGATCATCTTGTAGATCTTGTTGTCATCGGTGGGCTGTTCACCGGGATCGCCGCGGAACACGGTGACGGTGATGGGCTCCAGAGCTTCGTCAGCCAGAGCCGCGGGCAGCATAGCGATGATCATCGCCAGCGCCAGCATGGTAGCCAGGAACTTCTTCATGTGTTCTTCCTCCATTTTCTTTTTTGGACACTTTGTGTCCGTTATGGATATTATGTCTCATTTGTACGTACATTCTCAATGGTTTAAACGGGCACTTTTTCTCATTTGTTGCGCTGTATTCGTGCATTAATTGCGATTGTAAAGTGTAAACGTTTGCGCTTTGCTGCTCATATTTTGCCTCGCATTTTTAATCTTAAGAAGAAAAACCAAAAAACAACATAAATACAGTTCCCCTTGAATTACAAGGCTTTTGGTATCGTTTCCATAAGCCGGACACGTGGTGTAAAGTACTCACCGGCATCAACAGTCCACAGTTTTTGCTGTAATATAATGTTCAATTTCGCGCAGACATCTGCTCATTCCTTCCGCGGTGCACAGCAAAAATCAATGCAAAACGGCGCCGCAGAACGCGGCGCCGTATAAAACGCATAATATTCACATAACTTTCACCAGTTCACCGATCACGCCGGCAAGCCTGTCGCCGCACATTTCAAAATCCATGGCGCGGTAGGTCCATGCCGCTCTTCCGATGTCATGCTTTTCAAACACAGCATTGATCGTCC
>JAUNQH010000076.1 GCA_030536295.1 Clostridia bacterium
GTGCCCTGATGGAGCAGCTGGTAGAAGGAGTGCTGGCCGTTGGTGCCGGGCTCGCCGAAAATGACCGGACCGGTCACATAGGACACGGGCTTGCCGAAGCGGTTGACGCTCTTGCCGTTGCTTTCCATATCAAGCTGCTGCAGATGGGCGGGGAAACGGCTGAGCGCCTGGGAATAGGGCAGGACGGCGGTGGCGCCGTAACCCTGTACGTTGCGCTCATAAACGCCGATCAGCGCGTCAAGCATGGCGGGATTCTTCCGGATATCGCGCTCAAGGGCCAGCTTGTCTTCTTCGGCCGCGCCGTTCAGGAAACGGCTGAACACATCGGCGCCGAAAGCGAGGCTCAGCACGGCTCCGCCGACACCGGAAGTGGAGGAATAGCGGCCGCCGATATAGTCATCCATAAAGAACGCGGCCAGATAATCACTGCTCTTTGCCAGCGGGGAAGTCTCGCTGGTGACGGCGATCATGTGGCGGGAAGCATCCAGACCGGCATTCTTCAGGGCGTCCTTGACAAAGGATTCGTTGGTCAGCGTTTCCAGTGTGGTGCCGGATTTGGATACGAGGATAAAGATCGTTTTTGATACATCAACGGAACGCAGCACGGCCGCGGCGTCATCCGGGTCGACATTGCTGATGAACTTCGCGTTCATGAAATGGCAGGCGTTCGCGTCCGCCCAGTTTTCAAGCGCGAGATACATCGCGCGGGGACCGAGATCGCTGCCGCCGATACCGATCTGCACGACGGTGGTGAACTTCTCGCCGTTCTCGTTCGTGATCCCGCCATTGTGGACCGCGTCCGCGAAATCGGCGATCTTTTTCTGCTCGTTCAGGTAGAATTCACGCTTGTTCACGCCGTCCGCGACAACATCGCCGGCAAGCTGACCGCGGGTCAGCTGATGCAGCACCATGCGCTTTTCACCGGTGTTGATGACTTCACCGGAGAGCAGCGCCTCATATTTGTCAGCCAGCTGCGCTTCGTCCGCCAGCGCCGCCAGGGCATCCAGCACATCATCGTCCACCTGTTTGGCGGCATAGTTATAGGAAAGACCGGCTGCCATCGGCACAGTGTAAGCGCGGGCACGCTCAGCACCCTGTTCACCCGACAGCGCGTTCTTCAGACATACGTGATCCTTCAGTGCTTTCAGCGCTTCAAAAGAAGACAGCTGATCCAGATCGTTCCATTTGATCATAGCAAGCTCCTCCATCCGATTCATGTGTATACATGACCTTATCTATATTACGCCCGTATGATTTGGATTGCAAGTACGAAGATCGTTCGGAAATGGTAATAAAAACCGCAAATACTGCCGCAAAGCTGAATATATCATTCGGGATACAGAAAGAACCGGGCAGAAGCCCGGCTGCAGTCGGATCAGATCCGGACGCGCCGCCCGGAATGAGGGAGTGCCGTTACTTTTCAACGAAGGACGCGTTCAGAACGCGGCTTGTACCGTATACGTCGATCCATGTTTCCTGTCCGGATACCCTGTTCCCGTTTTCATACCATCCGTCGAAACGAAAACCGGGATCCGGATACGCGTAATAGCTCTGACGCCATTCGCCTGTTTCTTTCCACTGCGCGTTATAGACAGGGTTGAACTGCAGCCCGACGCATCCGCCGTTTCCGGCATAGAGCTCAAGCGGCAAAGCGTCTTCCCGCTGCGGCGCCAGCGAACGGATCGCTTTCATCGGATTTCCCGCGGCGTTCAGGTGTCGGAGAAGCGGATTTCCGCGCGTGTCCAGTACGGTGATACGGTTATTATGGCAATAAAAGTATTTGAGCTTCGGATTGCATGACAGGTCGATCTCTGTGAAGCTGTTATCGTTGATATACAGCTCCACCAGTTCGGGATTGCGTGAAACATCCAGCTCCTTCAGCCTGTTCATGCCCGCGTCGATCCCCTGACAGGCCGGCATTCCCGTCACATCCAGGCTTTCGAGCCGGTTGTCCTGTACTCCGAAAATGCGCATGGACGGCAGGTCCCCGGTGATAATGGATGTGATCCGGTTGTGATACAGATCCAGAAAGATCATGTCCGTGCAGCCGGAAAGGTTCAGACAGCCGGTCAGACAGCAATTTCTGAGATTGATCTCAAAGCTCTGAAGCGGGTAAACATCCTCATTGTAAATGTGGATGCCCAGCCCGATGATCTTCCCGTTTTCGATGATGATACCGTTCGGAACGGTTCCGTTTTCATCTGCTTTTCCGACATCTTCCACACTTCTGTTTTTGTCCGTTGTATCAACGCGGCGCAGGACCTTCTGATACTTATGTACTTTTTCAAGATTGGATACGCCGTTTTCATCCCGGACGGCGAAGAAGCCGATAAGCTGTTCAAGCGTCTTTTCCATAATACAGATCCTTTCGATAATGCAAACGGGCAGGCATGATGCTTCCCGCAGCCGGTGTCCCTCGGGGAACCGGAAAAACGCGGTATGGGAGAAAATGTTATTTTTCGAACATTCTGAGCAGTTTCATTTTGATCTTTTCATTTTTCCCGTGATAGGGGTGCTCGCGCAGCGGCAGGTTCAGACGCGTATGACCGGTCAGGACCGTTTGCGGATGCGTGAATTCGCGGAAGCCCCATTCTCCGTGATAAGCGCCCATGCCGGAATGCCCCGTGCCGTTGAAAGGCACGCCTTTGACCATCATATGCACGCAGACTTCGTTGATACATCCGCCGCCGTACTGCTGTGTTTTCATCACATGATCCGCCCAGCGGATATCTTTTGTGAAGATGTAGAGGGCAAGCGGATGCTCCCGCCGGGCCATGAGATCAAGGATCTCATTCACCTGCTCGTCCGGGAAGGGGACTACGGGCAGGATCGGGCAGAAAAGTTCATGCCGGACAAGGTCATCATTCCGATCGACAGGGTAGATGACGGTGGGGGAGAACCTGTTCGTATCCTTCACGCCGCTGCCGCCGAAATAAACGCGGTCACGGTACTTCTCCGAGACGCGTTCACATTTTTCATAGACAGAGGCGGAGATCAGCTTCGGATATTCATCACTTTCCTCCGGCTTTTCGCCGATCTGGCGGATGAATTCAGCCTTCAGGGCCGCGAGAAATTCATCGGCGATCTCTTCCGCAACAGCGATCTGGTTGATGTTGATGCAGATCTGCCCCGCGTTGCAGAGCTTGAAGAAAGCGATCTTTCTTGCCGCGTCCCGGATGTCCGCGTCCTTCCGGATCAGACACCAGTTTCCGGTCTCACCTCCGAGCTCCAGCGCCAGCGGCGTAAGATTGTTCGCGGCTTCCGCCATCACGTGCTTCGCCACGGCGGGGGAACCTGTATAGAAGATCTTGTCAAAGCGTTCCGCCAGACACATGTCGGCAACATCATGACCGCCGTCGATCAGCGTGACGTATTCTTCGTCAAACGTTTCGGCAATGAACTTCTTCAGCACCGCTGTGCACGCTTTTGACTTGGAGCTTGTTTTGATCACAGCCGTATTGCCTCCGGCGATGCTTGCCAGCAGTACGCCCAGTGTGAGCAGCACCGGAAAATTGAACGGGCTGATGATCAGCGTAACGCCGTAGGGCATTTTATACACTTTTGTTGAAAGGCTGGGGAAGCACATCAGACCGCTGCGGTGTGTTTCCGGTCTGGCCCATTTCTTCAGGTGCCGGATGGTTTCGTTGATCTCGACGATGACGGGACCGATATCGCAAAGATAGGCCTCCGCCTTGCTCCTGCCGAGATCGGCGGCAAGAGCCGCTTCAAACGCTTCTTCGTGCGCAATGACGGCGTTTTTCAGCTTTTTGAGCTGCTCCAGCCGCCAGGACACATCCAGCGTCCGGCCGGACAGGAAGAACTCGCGCTGCTTTTCCACGATGGCGTGTATCTCGTTTTCCATATACATTGATGATCTCCTTTTCGGCGCAGTACGATGGGCAAGCCGCAGATCCGTCTGTTCGGAAACCGTTCTCCACTGATCCGGATCATTCATGGCTGATATCCCGGCATGAAAAAGAAAACAGTGAAGAGAATACGTTGATATGCTGCATATCAAGTATAGCACAAAAGGTAAAGTGATACATGGAAAATCAAAGAAGACCGGATCTGCGGCGAACAAAAGAAGAAGGTATCCGGACCGGGCCCTATGGCAGAAGAAAACGGAAGGTTATTCAGTATTCGGGGATCACCGCGGGAGTACAGCATAGCGTCTGACGGTAAGGTATGATATACTGCTTCCGTAAAGACCGAAAAACGATCCTGTATGACGGAGAAATCATGCCAGACCGGAAGAGAGGATATAAGACATGAAACAGGTAAAGAAACATGACATCCGGGCGGTGGTCCGCGCTGCCGCGGCGATCCTGCTGACGCTTTGCGCGGTTTTTCCCTGCCGCGCGTCGGAAGCGGATAAGCAGCCGATCACCGTGGCGCTTTATATGCTGCCGCAGAAAGCTCACTTTCAGGAGGTTGTGGAAACCAAATGGGCGGAACTGCATCCGGATATTCCGCTGGAGATCACTTTCCCGGAACATCCTTACCATGATCCTTCCTTCCTGAGCGCCGATGTTTTTGCCTATGATACGGACATGCTGACATATGTCGCCGAAAAAGGAGCGGCAATGGAGCTGTCTCCGGAGGATCTTCCGGTCTATAATGACCTGATCGGCTTCGTGCGTGATGGGATCGCGTACGAAGGTAAATATTACGCGATCCCCTTCGCGATCTGTAATTCCTGTATGCTCTGCGACCGGACAGACCTCGCGCTCAGTAACGCGCGAACCTTCCGTGAAGCCGCGGAACTGATCCTGGAGGATCCGTCCGGCGGGTGTATGGCGATCGATTTCTTCGGAGATATCGCATATCATTTCATGCATGTTTTCTATTCAGTTAACGGCAGTGACGCGGTTCCGGACCTGTATAACGTTGATGACGAAACGGCGGAGACCCTGCTCGATATGGCCCTTCTGGAAAAGGCATACAAAGAAACTGCCGGAGAAGTGCCGAAATCGCAGAAGAAGCGTGCGGAGCATTATGATACAGGGCTTGTCCGGGCTCTATACTGCTATTCGGAAGATTCCGCGAAGCTGATGACCAGGACCGATCCTTCCATCCGTTTCTTCGGTTACGGCAGTGAGAACGACGGCCGCCCGTTCTACTGTGACGCGGTATCCGTCAACGCGGACATTGAAGATCCCGGGAGACGGGCGCTTTGCCTGGAGCTGGCCAACATGATCGCCGGCGAAGAAGTTTTTCGCGATTACATTTGTGTGGACGGCGCATGCCTGAATGTGCTGCCGGCCAGCGAAACACTTTTTCTCTCCCTGGCTGATGAATACGCGGTCTACCGTGCCGTATGGGACGCTATCTGTGACGGTGAGAATTTTATCGAACGCCCGGGCTCCTATGTCTATGATATCACCAACGAGGGCAAACAGATCCTGACGGACTTTGTCAATACCCTGCTGGAGGAATACGAGGCTGTGGAAAACGCAGCCTGATCACCGGAAAATATTGCAGAAACAAAAAAGTCTCAATTTTGGTGAGAC
>JAUNQH010000044.1 GCA_030536295.1 Clostridia bacterium
TCATAAATTTATGAGATGATCTGTTCATAAATTCATGAGATGATCCTTTCAGAACGTCAGGACGATACGTGACAATGCCTGCGGGTTTGCACGGCAGGAGATGTACGCGGACGGAACAGGGAAAATGAAATGCGCCGGGACCGGACCGGCCGGCGGAACATACGCTTTTTGCTCATTATGATCCTTTATGCGATCCGGTTCCCGCTGCCGCGATCGTGATAAATGAATGATCATTTTCACGAATACATGTATGATTTGAGCTCGACAAAACGGGAAAAATACGATACAATAGATCAGAATATGATTGGTGGGAGAAAGATAGCAGTGGTTAAGCTCGATCCGGAAGTCAGAAAAGAACTTCGGTATGTGGTTCTTTCCGTGATTGCGTTAAGCATGGTGATGGAGCTTGTATATCTGCTGATCGGAAAATGGTCAGCGGCTGTTCTCGGCGGCAATATTGCCGGCGCGGGCGCTTCCGTTCTTAGCTTCTATCTGCTTTGCGTCACCGTGCAGAAAGCACTGGAGACAAAGAGCGAGGATGCCGCCAAAAGGGTGCGGGCGTCAAAGTCCCTGAGGATGCTGATGATCGCGGCCATATGCGCCGCCGCCATCGCCGTGCTGAAGACAGACGCGATCGCCACCGTTGTGCCGCTCGTCTTTTACCGTGCCGGGCTGGCGGTATACACAGTAAAGAGCAAACAATCAAAGCTTTCTGATAATAGCGATGAAGGGGGAAGTGATCTTCTTGAACCCTAAAGATACCCGGTTCCGGGTCATCGACGGACTGCTGATCGCAATGATGATCGTACCGCTGCTCATCGCGGCGATACTGAAGATCCTTTACACACCGGCAACCGAGGGGATATCCATCACGGGCGCGCTTGTCTATCTGCAGATCGACAGCATGCCGCTGCAGCCGCTGATCATCTCCGAGTCTCAGGTCAACAGCTGGGCTGTCGTGATCGCGATCGTCGGTCTTTGCCTGTATCTGACGCACGGCCTGACGGTCAAGGCTGAACTGAAACGTCAGCTCGCCGCGGAGTGGATCGTTGAAAAGGTGAACGCTATCGTACATTCCAACATGGAAGGCGATATCTTTGCCGGTTACGGTCCTTTCATTGCGGCGATCATGGGCCTTTCCGCGTTCTCGAGCCTGAGCTGCCTGCTGGGGCTGTTCAGTCCGACCGGCGATGTGAACGTAACGGCCGGCTGGTCCATTCTTGTATTCGGCATCATTACCCATTACAAGCTGAAGGGCGGCCTCGGCAACTATCTGATCGGCTTTACCAAACCGGTGCCCCTGTTCACACCGATGAGCATCATCGGCGAGTTCGCGACGCCCGTGTCCATGGCATTCCGTCATTACGGAAACGTGCTGAGCGGCGCTGTGATCTCAACGCTGATCGGTACGGCGCTGACGGGCCTGAGCGCGAAGCTGCTCGGATGGCTCCCGGGTTTCCTCGGGGACATACCGTTTTTACGGATCGGTATTCCCGCAATATTCTCCATTTATTTTGACGTGTTCAGCGGCGCGATGCAGGCATTCATCTTTGCCACACTGACGACGCTCAACATATCCGGCGCGGTCCCGTGGGAAGACTGGGAGAAACGCCGTGAACGCAAGGCAGCCAAACAACAGAAGAACGCCGCACGTGCGGTGTAAAGAACGGAGGAATTTTTCATGGAAACTGTATCTCTGGCTATCGGTATCATGTTGGGTCTGTGCGGATTGGGCGCCGGCATCGGAATGATCGCCGGTATCGGCCCCGGTATCGGCGAAGGTGACGCGGTCGCGTCCGCCTGCGAAGCGATCGGTCGTCAGCCGGAAAGCAAGAGCCAGGTGACCAGCACGCTGGTCATGGGCTGCGCCATTGCTGAAACCACCGGTATCTACGCGCTGATCATCGGCATCCTGCTGATCTTCGTTGCCCCCGGCATCTTTACCGGCGCTATGAAGAGCTTCCTGACCGATACGGATATCCTGAACGCGCTGAAGTAAGGAACAAAACGGACTATTGAATGTACCGAGGTAGAATATGCAGTCACTGGAAGTAATTTCCGTAAATGTCTGGAGTATTCTGATCTCCCTGTGCAATCTGCTCATCCTGACACTGCTTGTGAAGAAATTCCTTTTCAAGCGGATCATGAATGTGCTCGATACCCGCAAGGCTGCGATCGACGCGGATTACAGCGCCGCGGCAGCGGAACGCGAGCAGGCGGAGGAAGCCAACAGGAATTATCAGGCCGCCATGGCAGGAGCCAGACAAACCGCGGATCAGATGATCGCCGATGCGGCCCGCACCGCGGAACGCAGAGGAAACGAGATCGTGCTTGAGGCCCGCGACAAGGCCGCCGATATCCGGAAACAGGCCGAAGCGGATGCCGCGCTCGAAAAGAAAAAGGCTGAAGAAGATATCCGGCATGAGATCGCCGAGGTATCCGCACAGCTGACCGGGAAACTGCTTGAAAGAGAGATCAACGCGGATGATCATCGCGGATTGATCGATTCCTTCCTGCAGAATATGGGTAATGAACAATGACACAGACGAGCAGAGAATACGCGGAAGCGTTGTTTGCGCTGGCTTTGGAATCGGACCGCGTACAGGAAACATCCGATGCGCTCCGGACGGTGCAGGAAGCCATGCACGCGAATCCGGATTACATGGCAATGCTGTGCAGCCCCGCCATTCCCAAGGAAGCGCGTCTGACGTCCATCAGCGAGACCTTCGGTGATTCCGTACCGGATATCCTGCTGGCTGTACTGCGGATGCTGTGCGCCCGCGGGAACATGAACTGTCTTGACAGGATGGCGGAAGAGTACGGGAAGCTGTATCTCGAACAGCAGGGGATCCTGGTCGCGAAGGTCGCGTCCGCCGTCGCGCTGAACGCGGAGGAAAAGGACCGGATCCGGACGGCTCTGGAAAAGAAGACGGGACAGCGGATCGAACTGAACTGTTCGGTCGATCCGTCCCTGCTGGGCGGAGTACGTGTTGAGACAGACGGAGTCGTGATAGACGGCAGCCTGAAAGCAAAACTGCAACAGATCAAGGAAGTGATGGGCACATGAGTTCCAAGGCCGGTGAGATCAGCAGCATTATCAAGGAACAGATAAAGCAATACGAATCCAAGATCGAAATGAAGGAAAACGGCACCGTGATCACTGTCGGCGACGGTATCGCTACGGTATACGGGCTGCGTTCCTGCATGGCAAATGAATTACTGCGCTTTGAAGACGGCAGCTTCGGTATGGCACAGAATCTGGAGGAAGAAACGGTCTCGGTCGCTATTCTTTCCGACCATGATTCCATACGCGAAGGTTCCGTTGTTTACCGTACCGGCGAAGCGCTGTCGGTCCCGGTGGGTGAGAACCTGCTCGGGCGTGTGGTGAACGCGCTTGGCGAGCCGATCGACGGAAAGGGTCCGACAGGGACGACTGAGATCCGGCCCATCGAATCGCCGGCTCCCGGCATCATTGAACGTCAGGGCGTTTCCGTACCGCTGCAGACGGGCATCAAAGCTGTTGACAGCATGATCCCGATCGGCCGCGGACAACGTGAACTGATCATCGGTGACCGTCAGACCGGTAAAACGACGATCGCTGTGGATACGATCATCAATCAGCGCGGAACGGGCGTCATCTGCATCTATGTCGCGATCGGCCAGAAGCGCACATCGGTGGTACAGATCGCGCAGGAACTGGAAAAGGCCGGCGCTATGCCGTATACGATCATCGTATCCGCCAGCGCCGCGGAAAGCGCCCCGCTGCAGTATATCGCGCCGTATTCCGGCTGCGCGATGGCGGAATATTTCCGCACAAAGGGCAGGGATGTGCTGATCGTATACGACGATCTGAGCAAGCATGCCGTTGCCTACCGCGCATTGAGCCTTCTGATCCGCAGACCTCCGGGACGCGAGGCATATCCGGGCGATGTTTTCTATCTGCATTCCCGGCTGCTTGAACGCGCGGCGTGCGTGTCGGCGGAATACGGCGGAGGATCGATCACAGCGCTGCCGATCATCGAGACGCAGGCCGGTGACGTTTCCGCATATATTCCGACGAATGTCATTTCCATCACCGACGGACAGATCTTCCTTGAAACGGAATTGTTCCACAGCGGTATCAGACCGGCCATCAATCCCGGTATCTCCGTAAGCCGCGTCGGCGGCGCCGCGCAGATCAAAGCCATGAAGAAGGTTGCCGGCGAGCTGAAGCTCCTCTACGCGCAGTACCGTGAGCTGCAGGCTTTCGCGCAGTTCGGCAGCGACCTGGACGCGGACACGAAGTCACGACTCGCGCTGGGCGAACGCATCGTTGAAGTGCTTAAACAGAAGAAATCTTCCCCGGCATCCGTCGGCTGCCAGGTCGCCATTGTTTACGCGGTCACCAAGGGATATCTGAACGACGTGCCCGTAAATGAGGTCGCGGCGTATGAGGCGGATCTGTACGAGTATCTGAAGAACAGCCGCGCGGAACTGCTGAACCGGATCGAAAACGGCTTCTGGGACGATGAGGATATCAACGCGATGCAGGAAGCATTGAGATCCTTCCGGAGGTAAGATATGGGTTCCGATATCAAATCGCTGAGAAACAGGATCCGGAGTGTAGATTCCACACTTCATATGACCAAAGCCATGGGCCTTGTGGCGTCGTCCAAAATGCGGCGCGCAAACCGGAACATGGGTCAGAGCCGTGAATACGCGGCGGCGATGGATGAAGTGATCGATGTGCTCCGTTCATCGCCGGAATGCGCCAGAACTCCGTATATGATACAGAAGGGCAGCGGCACGCGGCTGATCGTGATCGCCGGAGACAGAGGGCTCGCGGGCGGCTATAACGCCAATGTTTTCAAGCTGGCCTCCACTCAGCCCGATGCGGAGATCATACCGATCGGAAAACGTGCCTGCGAACGATGGGGCAGAAGCATCATTTCCTCGGAAAAGTTTTATGCCGAAGACGCGAAGAAAATGGCGGATGAATTATGCGCGTCATTTATCGCGGGTGAATTCGGAAAACTCGGCATTCTGTATACGCGCTACCATTCGATGATGTCACAGGAGCCCGTGATCAAGTGGGTCCTGCCGCTTCAGAAGGATGAATGCGGAAAGAAAACGCCGCCTCTGTTTGAGCCGGATGAAGAAACGGTTCTGACTGCCGCTGTGCCGACGTACGTCGCGGGAATCATTACAGCCTGTATACGCGAAAGCTACGCGAGCGAAGTCGCTGCCAGAAGAATGGCGATGGACAGTGCCGGCAAGAACGCCCAGGAAATGATCGATCAGCTGCAGCTCAAGTATAACCGTGCACGGCAGAATTCGATCACGCAGGAGATTACAGAAATCGTCGCGGGCAGCGGCCTGTGACCGATAAGGAGGTCTGCAGCTTGGATAACAGAAACACGGGCGTCGTCTCGCAGGTCATGGGACCTGTTGTGGATGTACGCTTTGATGAACAGCATCTGCCGGCGATCTATAACGCGCTGACGATCCCGCTGAACGGAAAGACGCTCACCGTCGAAGTGGCGCAGCATACGGGAGACAATACCGTACGCTGCATTGCCATGGGATCGACAGACGGATTGCAGCGCGGTGTGCCGGTCACGGATACGGGCAAGGGTATCAGCGTTCCGGTCGGCAGGGAAACGCTCGGCCGCATCTTTAACGTACTGGGGGATACCGTGGACAACGGCGAACCCGTCGAGACCAAAGAACGCTGGGATATTCATCGCCCGGCTCCCGCTTATGAGGAGCTGTCCACTTCGACCGAGATCCTTGAAACAGGCATCAAGGTCATCGACCTGATCTGCCCGTACGCAAAGGGCGGCAAGATCGGTATGTTCGGCGGCGCGGGCGTCGGTAAGACCGTTATGATCATGGAACTGATCAATAACATCGCCAAGCAGCACGGCGGTCTGAGCGTGTTTACGGGCGTCGGAGAACGCACACGCGAAGGCAATGACCTGTACTGTGAAATGAAGGAAAGCGGCGTGCTTGCCAACACGACACTCGTATACGGACAGATGAACGAGCCTCCGGGAGCCCGTATGCGCGTCGGCCTGGCCGGGCTGACAATGGCGGAATATTTCCGTGACGCGGAGAATCAGGACGTTCTGCTTTTCATAGACAACATCTTCCGTTTCACGCAGGCGGGCAGCGAAGTTTCCGCACTGCTGGGACGCGTTCCCTCGGCCGTAGGCTATCAGCCCACGCTGGCAACGGAAATGGGCATGCTGCAGGAACGCATCACCTCGACCCATAAAGGCTCCATCACTTCGGTGCAGGCCGTATATGTGCCCGCGGATGACCTGACTGACCCGGCGCCCGCCACGACCTTTGCTCATCTGGATGCCACGACGGTGCTGAGCCGTTCGATCGCCAGCCAGGGTATCTATCCCGCGGTCGATCCGCTCGACTCGACAAGCCGTATCCTGAATCCCGATGTGCTTGGTGAAGAACACTACCGTATCGCGCGTGAAGTGCAGCGTATTCTGCAGCGGTACAACGAACTGATGGATATCATCGCGATCATGGGTATGGATGAACTGGCTGAAGATGACAAGCTGCTCGTCAGCCGCGCGCGTAAGATCCAGCGCTTCCTGAGCCAGCCCCTGTTCGTATCCGAGAAGTTTACCGGCATTCCGGGCGTATATGTACCGGTGAGCGAAACGCTTCGCGGATTCCGCGAGATCATCGAAGGCAAGCATGACGATCTGCCTGAAAGCGCGTTCCTGTATGTCGGTACGATCGACGAAGCGGTTGAAAAGGCAAGGAAAGGCGGAAACGCATGAGTACCTATCCCTTGATCATCTCTTCTCCGGACGGTGATCTTTATCGCGGTGATGTGCGGCAGATCATTCTGCGCGGTTCCGAAGGCGATCTCGCGATCCTTGCGGGGCATATTCCGTTTGTTACTTCCGTGCAGAAGGGCCGCTGCGTTGTTGAAGACGCGGAGGGCACACGCAGGGAAGGTCTGATCGAAGAAGGTCTGCTGACGGTTGACAGGGAAAAGGTCACCGTGCTGACGACCGCGCTGAAACTGGAGTGATATCGGAAATGGATTATGTAGCCGGACTGCTGGACTATATTGAGAAATCGCCGACCGCGTTCCATGCGGCGGCCGAAGCCGCGGCTGTGCTTGAACGCAAGGGCTTTACGCGCCTGCAGGAAAACAGCATATGGCAGATCGTTCCCGGCGGCAGATATTATGTAACACGTAATCTGTCCGCGCTGATCGCCTTTGCCGTGCCTGAGAGCGGATTCGGTGCCTATCAGATCGCGGCGGCGCATGGTGATTCCCCCACCTTCAAGCTGAAGCCGGTCGCGGAAGAAAAAACAGCAGCCGCTTATACACGCCTCAACGTGGAGAAATACGGCGGTATGATCTATGCGACCTGGATGGATCGCCCGCTGTCGATCGCCGGCCGTGCGTTTATCAGAACCGGTGATACATTTGAGACACGGCTCGTGGATCTCGGAAGGGACGCTGTTCTGATACCGAATATGCCGATCCATTTCTGCCATGAGATCAATGACGGCTACAAATTCAACCCGCAGACAGATCTGCTGCCGCTGTACGGCGAAGCCGGCGCGGCGGACACGCTGAACGGGGAGATCGCGGCATGCTGCGGTGTTCGCACCGAAGATATAGCAGGATCGGATCTGTATCTGTATAACCGGACGCCCGGGACGGTATGGGGCGCGGAAAACGCCTTTTTCTCCAGCGGCCGGATCGATGACCTTGAGTGCGCGTGGACCGCGCTGACCGCTTTTGTCGACGCGGAATGTGAGAACCATATCAATGTGCTGGCTATTCTGGACAATGAAGAAGTGGGCAGCGGATCCAAACAGGGCGCGGATTCAACATTTTTACGCGATGTACTGATCCGCTGCGGAACAGCGCTCGGCGCCGCGGATGAGGAGATCAGGTCAGCGATCGCTTCGGGCTTTATGGTCTCGGCGGACAACGCGCACGCTGTTCATCCGAATCATCCGGAAAAGTTTGATACAACCAACCGCGTATATATGAACAAAGGCATCGTGATCAAACAGAACGCTTCCCAGCGGTACACAACAGATGGTGTGAGTTCGGCCGTATTTGCCGCGGTGTGTGAAAAAGCGGGTGTGAATGTACAGTATTTCGCAAACCGCAGTGATATACCGGGCGGTTCAACACTGGGCAATATCGCCAACAGCCATGTGAGCATGAATACAGTGGATATCGGTCTTGCACAGCTTGCGATGCATTCGGCGTATGAAACGGCAGGAACGAAGGACCCGGAAATGATGATCCAGGCCCTGAAGACCTATTGGGAAACGGAAATACTGATGACCGGGGACGGAAGATTCACGCTGATGTGAGATCTTACCGGCAATTTCAGATGCTGACACGGCGGTCTGCTTTCGGAAGCAGACCGCTGTTTTCTTTTTGTTCAACAAAGCACAGTCAAAACGGCACGATTGACTTTCGCCCCCAAAACGCTTATATTATTTTGGATTATTTATATCCCGAAAGGATCTGCTTGACGATGACGATCATTGATTTGCTGGAACGTAATGCCGCAGAATGGCCCAATGACACCGCGCTGATCGAGATCAACCCTGACCAGCCTGAAACGCGGCGCGTGACCTGGCATGATTTTGAACTGGTTGAGCCCTCGCTGAAAAAACAGCATTACCGCCGTGAGATCACCTGGTCCGTATTCAATGAAAAATCGAACCGCGTTGCCAATATGCTTCTCAGTCACGGTCTCGGCAAAGGCAAAAAAGTCGCGATCCTGATGATGAACTGCATTGACTGGCTGCCGATCTATTTCGGCATCCTGAAGACCGGCGCGATGGTCGTACCTATGAATTTCAGATACGCGGCGAACGAGATCGAATACTGCCTCAATCTGTCAGAAAGCAACGCGCTGATCTTCGGACCGGAGTTTATCGGCCGTGTTGAGGAGATCGCGGACAGGATCCCTCAGGTCGCACTGATCTATTCGGGTGCGAACTGCCCGTCATTTGCGGATGATATCAGTGAACTGATCAATGAATCCAGCAGCAGTTTCCCCAAATGTGAACTGAGTGAAGATGACGATGCCGCGATCTATTTTTCATCCGGCACGACAGGCTTCCCGAAAGCGATCCTGCACAAGCACCGCAGCCTTATCCATTCAGCACGGGTGGAGCAGGCGCATCACGGTCAGACGCGTGATGACTGTTTCCTTTGTATTCCGCCGTTTTATCACACCGGTGCCAAGATGCACTGGTTCGGGAGCCTTTATGCGGGTTCGAAAGCGGTCATCCTGAAAGGTACACGCCCGGAGACCATTCTGCGCGCCGCAAGCGAGGAGCAGTGCACGATCGTGTGGCTGCTTGTGCCGTGGGCACAGGATATTCTGACCGCTCTTGACAGCGGAGAACTCAAGCTTGACAACTATAAGCTTGATCAATGGCGGCTGATGCACATCGGTGCGCAGCCTGTGCCGCAGAGCCTGATCCGCCGCTGGCTGCAGTATTTCCCGAATCAGCAGTATGATACGAACTACGGTCTGAGCGAATCCATCGGCCCCGGTGCAGTTCATTTGGGCGTGGAAAATGTTCGCAAGGTAGGCGCGATCGGTATTCCGGGATACGGCTGGGAAGTCCGGATCGATGACGGCAGAGGCAACAATGTAAAGCAGGGCGAAGTCGGTGAACTGTGCCTGAAGGGTCCCGGTGTGATGGTATGCTATTACAATAATCCGCAGGCGACCGCTGAAACGCTGAAGGACGGATGGCTCTATACCGGTGATATGGCGCGCCAGGATGAGGAGGGCTTTATCTATCTGGTCGACCGCAAGAAGGATGTTGTTATCTCCGGCGGCGAGAATCTGTATCCCGTAGAGATCGAGAACTTCCTGTCCGGAATGAAGAAGATCAAGGATGTCGCGGTTATCGGTCTGCCGGATCAGCGGCTGGGTGAGATCGCGGCGGCCATCATTGAGATCGTTCCGGGTGAAACGTGCACGGAAGAAGAAGTCATGGAATTCTGCCGTGATATGCCCAGATATAAACGGCCGCGCAAGATCATTTTCGCGGATGTGCCGCGCAACGCGACAGGCAAGATCGAAAAGCCGAAGCTGCGCAAGATCTACGGCGCGGAAGCGCTGGTAGACAGTCAGAACAGAAGCTGACGGAAAATACCGAACAACAGAGGTGTTATTGATGAAAAGACTGATGATCGGCAATGAGGCGGTCGCCGCGGGTCTGTATGACGGGGGCCTTGAACTGGTATCCTCTTATCCGGGCACGCCTTCCACAGAGATCACGGAATTCCTTTCCGCTTATGATGATATTCATTCCGAGTGGGCTCCCAACGAGAAGGTAGCCTGTGAAACGGCTTTCGGCGCGTCGCTGGCGGGCGCCAGATCCGCCTGTGCCATGAAGCATGTGGGCCTGAATGTGGCCGCTGATCCGCTGTTCACGCTGTCCTACACGGGCGTGACCGGCGGCCTTGTAGTCTGCGTGGCGGATGATCCGGCAATGCATTCCTCGCAGAATGAACAGGACAGCCGGCATTATGCCATCGCATCCAAAATACCCATGCTGGAGCCGTCCGATTCGGCCGAAGCATATGAATTTGCCAGATCCGCATTTGAACTGAGCGAGCGGTATGATACACCTGTGCTGCTGCGTATGTGCACAAGGATCGCGCACAGCCAGTGTATCGTGGATACGAAGGGACGCACTACGGCGGAAAGAAAACCGTACGTCAAACAGCCCGAAAAGTATATCATGACGCCTGCCAATGCGAAGAAAAAGCATCCTGTTGTAGAGGAACGCACGGCAAAGCTGAAAGAGCTTGCCGAAAACTGCGTCTATAACCGTGCCGAATACGCGGCAGACCGGAAGATCGGCATTATCACATCAGGGTGCAGTTATCTGTATGTAAAAGAAGTATTCGGAGATTCCGTATCCGTCCTGAAGATCGGTATGCCGAATCCGCTGCCCGAACGGCTGATCCGTGAGTTTGCGGATAACGTGGAAAAGCTCTATGTGATCGAAGAACTCGACCCGGTCATTGAGGATCATGTGCGTGCGCTGGGGATCGATGTGACGGGCAAAGCACTGTTTTCGCCGATCGGGGAGTTCAGTCAGAAAACGATCCGCGAGGCATTCGGTCTGGCCCCGGAAAAGAACGATATCTCCATTCCCGCGCTGCCGGGGCGTCCGCCGATGATGTGCGCGGGCTGCCCGCATCGCGGTATGTTCTACGTGCTGTCCAGGAACCATATCACCGTACTCGGAGATATCGGTTGTTATACGCTGGGTTCCGGCGCGCCGCTCAACGCTCTTGATTCCACATTGTGCATGGGCGCGAGCGTTTCCGGTATCCACGGCTTCAATGCCGTGTCCGGCGCGGAACAAACGAAGAAAACGGTGGCCGTGATCGGTGATTCGACCTTTATGCACAGCGGTATGACAGGCCTGGTGAACATTGCCTATAACGCAACGAATTCCACCGTGATCATTCTGGATAACTCGATCACCGGTATGACCGGGCATCAGCAGAATCCGACGACCGGCTACAATATCAAGGGAGATCCCGCTTCCAAAGTGGATCTTGAAGCACTTTGCCGCGCACTGGGGATCGGACGCGTACGCGTTGTGGATCCTTATGACCTGCAGGCGTGCGAGACTGCCGTGAAGGAAGAGCTGGCGGCGGAGGAACCGAGCGTTATTATTTCACGCAGACCTTGCGTGTTGCTGAAATATGTCAAGCCCAAAGCGCCGGTACGGGTGGAAACTGAAAAATGCCGCGCCTGCAAACGCTGCATGGGGCTCGGGTGCCCGGCGATCAGCATGAAGAACGGAAAAGCGAGAATAGACAACACGCTGTGCGTCGGATGCGGCGTATGCAGGCAACTGTGCGCGTTCAACGCTATCGGGGAGTGATAAAGATGAGCAAAACAACAAGTATCATGATCGTCGGCGTCGGCGGACAGGGAAGTCTGCTGGCCTCACGCCTTCTGGGAACGCTGCTGACCGATGAAGGATATGATGTTAAGGTGTCCGAGGTGCATGGTATGAGCCAGCGCGGCGGAAGCGTTGTCACTTATGTGAGATTCGGGGAGAAAGTTTACTCTCCGATCGTGACGGACGGGGAATGCGACTATATCATCTCCTTTGAGAAGCTTGAAGCCGCACGGTACGCGTCCTGCCTGAAAAAAGGCGGAAAGATCATCGTGAATACGCAGGAGATCGATCCGATGCCCGTGATCACCGGCAATGCCGCTTATCCATCCGATATCCTTGAACAACTGAAACAGCAGGGTGCCGATGTGGATGACTTTGACGCGCTGACCCCGGCGGAAACGGCCGGAAGCGCGAAAGCGGTCAACATCGTACTGATGGGACGCTTTGCCGCGTGCCTCGGTATTGAAAAAGAAAAGTGGCTCTGCGCGATGCGGAAAGTCATTAAGCCGAAGTTTATGGAAATGAACCTGAAAGCGTTTGAGCTGGGGTATCAGTCATAAAATTCGGAGAGGAAGAATGGTCATGAGTTATTTCCAGCCGGAAACGGAGACCATGCCTGTATCGGAGATAAAGAAACTGCAATCCGAAAAGCTGGTCAGGCAGGTACGGCATGTTTATAAAAACTGCGCGCCGTATCGTGCAAAAATGGATGAAGCAGGTGTGAGTCCGGAGGATATTCGCGGGATCGAAGACCTGCACAAGCTGCCGTTTATCACAAAGGCCGATCTGCGCGACAATTACCCGTACGGTCTTCTGTCCGTACCCAAAAGTGAATGCGTCCGGATCCATTCCACCTCAGGCACGACCGGGCGGCGGGTCGTTGCGTTTTATACACAGCATGATATCGATCTGTGGGAAGACTGCTGTGCACGCGCGCTTGCCGCGGCAGGGGCTACAAGTGAAGATATCTGTCAGATCGCTTACGGTTTCGGTCTCTTTACCGGAGGCGCGGGACTGAACGGCGGATCGCATAAACTCGGATGCATGACGCTGCCGATGTCATCGGGCAATACGGAACGTCAGATCCAGTTTATGAACGATCTCGGAACGACCGTGCTTTGCTGTACGCCGAGCTATGCGGCATATCTGGCCGAAAACATGCGTGAACGCGGTGAAGCGGAGAATCCTCTGAGGATCGGTATTTTCGGTGCCGAACCATGGACGGAGGAAATGCGGCGGAGCATTGAAGACGCGTTGAATATCAGGGCATATGACATATATGGTCTGACCGAACTGTCCGGTCCCGGCGTGGCTTTTGAATGCTGCGAACAGCACGGTATGCATATCAATGAAGATCACTTTATCGCGGAGATCATTGATCCGGAAACGGGCGAGGTGCTGCCGGAAGGCAGCAAGGGAGAGCTTGTCTTTACTTCTCTTGATAAAGAAGCATTTCCGCTTCTGCGTTACCGCACACGCGATATCTGCATCCTCAGCAGAAAGCAATGCTCATGCGGCAGGACATTTATCCGTATGACCAAGCCGATGGGCCGCAGCGATGATATGCTGATCATCCGCGGCGTCAACGTATTCCCGAGCCAGATCGAGACCGTGCTGCTGAACAACGGCTACACGCCCAATTATCAGATCGTGGTCGACCGGGTCAACAATACGGATACCTTTGATATTATGGTGGAGATGAATGAGGATCACTTTACCGATACGGTATCCGGCGTGACCGCGCAGGAAAAGAAACTTGCGTCCGCTATGAAGATGATGCTGGGGATCAATCCCGGAATCCATATGGTGGCGCCGCATTCGATCACACGCAGCGAGGGCAAAGCCGTTCGCGTAGTCGATAAGCGCAAGCTTCTGTCCGATTCTCAATGGAAAGGGTGAAAAACGAATGGCACTGAAGCAGATCTCCGTACTGATCGAAAATACCAAGGGCTCACTGGTACGGGTCACGGACGCTCTTGCCGCGCGGGGTGTGAACATTCGCGCGCTTTCCCTTGCGGACACTGAACATTTCGGAATTCTGCGCATGATCCTTACCGATAACGCGGCCGCGAAAGAGACACTGAAGGAACTCGGTGTGATCACTCAGGAAACGGAAGTGATCGGCGTAAAGATCGGCGATCAGCCCGGCAAACTGAGCGCGGCCCTTCATGTGCTGCAGGAAGCGGATATCAATATAGAGTATCTGTATGCTTTTTTCACGAGAACCGAGCGTCATGCCTATGTCGTGATCCGCGTTGCGGATAATTCGCAGGCGGAACAGGTCCTGACGGATGCCGGATTCCATATGATCTCGGATGAGGATATCGGAAAACTGTAAATGAAGGATACAAACGCCGATCGGCAGCAGGCTCCGGATAACGGGGCCTTTTTTCTTTTGTTCGTATGTAATAAGTTTGTAATAGTATTTTCTTAAAATAAATGCTTTTCCGGCTTGCAATATTCGGAAAAATGGGGTACAATTCTATCGTTCACAGAGTGAACGTTCGTGTTTTTGAAAGAAGGGCATGGTATGGAAGCGCTGAAGAAAGCGATTCTGGAAATGGGACAGGGAATCGGGAATGACATCGTAAAGGTGGATATGTTCCTGAATCACAGGATCGATACCGCTTTGCTGTATCAGATGGGTGAAGCCTGGGCGGAAGAGTTCCGGGATGAAAAGCCGACCCTGATCCTGACTGTTGAAGCGAGCGGCATTGCGATGGCTGTCGCGGCGGCACACGCACTGGGCGATGTTCCCGTGGTATTTGCCAAGAAAAGCGCAACCGTTGTTCAGAACGATGATATGTGGCAGGCTCCCGTGTATTCTTTCACACACAAGACGCAGAACACGATCCGCGTGGACAAGCGTTATCTTCCCGAAGGCAGCCGTGTGCTGATCATCGACGATTTTCTGGCGGACGGGCAGGCCACACGCGGCATGATGCTGCTGTGCGCGCAGGCCGGGGCTGAAGTCGTCGGTATCGGGATCGCTGTTGAAAAGGGATTCCAGGATGGCGGAAAAATGCTGCGTGAATCCGGGATCCATTTAAAGTCGCTGGCAATTATCGATTCCATCACGGACGGGAAGATCGTCCTGAGGGATCAATAATGACCATATTTTATCAAGGAGGAACTACCAAATGAAAAAGTTTGCTGCTCTGGTTCTGGCTCTGGTTCTCTGCCTGACCGCCGTGGTCTCCCTGGCTGACGGTATCGCCAAGGAAGATGTCAAGTTTGGCGTGATCCTGCTCCACGATGAATTCTCGACCTATGACCTTAACTTCCTCAACGGTGTGAAGGAAGCCGCCGCCAACCTCGGTCTGGCTGAGGATCAGGTCGTCATCGTGCCCAATATCCCCGAAGGCAACGAGTGCTACGAAAAGGCTCTGGACCTTGCCGACGAAGGCTGCAACATTATTTTCGCTGACAGTTTCGGTCATGAAAGCTATCTGCTCCAGGCTGCCAAGGAATGCCCCGATGTGGAATTCTGCCACGCGACCGGCACCATGGCTCATACCGAAGGTCTGGCCAACTTCCACAACGCCTTTGCTTCCATTTATGAAGGCCGTTATCTGGCCGGTGTCGCTGCCGGTATGAAGCTGAACGAGATCAAAGCCGCCGGAAATCTGAAGGGCGATGCTCCCGTGATCGGTTATGTCGGCGCCTTCACCTACGCTGAAGTTATGTCCGGCTATACCAGCTTCTATCTGGGCGCCAAGTCCGTTTGCCCCGATGTTACCATGAAGGTTCAGTTCACCGGTTCCTGGTATGACGAGACCGAAGAAAAGGCTGCTGCCGAAGCGCTGATCGCTGCCGGTGCCGACTTGATCTCCCAGCATGCCGACTCCATGGGTGCTCCTACCGCCTGTGAAAACGCCGGTATCCCCAATGTGAGCTACAACGGCTCCACCGTTGATGCCTGCCCCAACACCTTTATCGTTGCCAGCCGCATCAACTGGGCTCCCTACTTCGAATATCTGTACACCCAGAAGGTCAATGGTGAGCCTATTGCCGCTGACTGGACCGGAACCATTGAGACCGGCTCTGTTGTGCTGACCGATGTGAACACCGCCGCTGCCGCCGAAGGCACCGTGGAAGCGCTTGAAGCCGTAAAGGCCGAACTGATCGCCGGCACCCGCAAGGTGTTTGATACTGCCGCTGCCGACTTCATCACCAAGGGCGGCGAGGCTCTGAACAGCTACATCGCCGATGTCGATACCGATCCTGCCTACACCCCCGATACCGAAGTTATCGCTGACGGATATTTCCATGAATCCGAATTCCGTTCCGCTCCGTACTTCGATGTTCAGATCGATGGCATTGAACTCGTAAATACCGCTTTCTGATTCCCGGACAACGGGTTTTCACGACAGGACTGCCGTGCCTTTCCGGCACGGCGGCCTGTCGGCTTTTTTCGTTAATCTATAAAACCCTGATTTTCCGGAGGAAGAGTTATGGAAAAAACAGTTGCGCTGCAAATGCGCGGGATCACCAAGAAGTTCGGTCATGTGACCGCCAATCATAATGTGGATCTTGATGTTTATCAGGGAGAGATCCTGGCGATACTGGGGGAGAACGGCTGCGGTAAAACGACCCTGATGAATATGATCGCCGGCATCTATTTCCCTGATGAGGGAAAGATCATCATGAACGGGGAGGAAGTTGTTATCCGTTCCCCGAAGGACGCGTTCGATCACAGGATCGGAATGATCCATCAGCATTTCAAGCTTGTTGATCTGTTTACCGCTGCCGAAAACATCGTACTCGGTGTCAGGGAAGATGACGGGTATGATCTGAAAAACGTAAACAACCGTGTTTCCGTGATCGCGGAGAAATACGGATTCAATATTGACCCGAAGAAAAAAGTATATGATATGTCCGTTTCCGAAAAGCAGACGGTGGAGATCATCAAAGTGCTTTACCGCGGTGCGGATATTTTGATCCTGGATGAACCGACGGCTGTGCTGACCCCGCAGGAGATCGAAAAGCTGTTCAATGTTCTGCGCAGGATGAAAGCGGACGGCAAATCCATTATCATAATCACGCACAAACTCAATGAGGTGCTCGAAGTATCCGACAGGGTGGCCATTCTGCGGAAAGGCGAGCATATCGCGACTGTCAACACCGGAGAAACGAATGAGGGCGTACTGACGGAAATGATGGTCGGTAAAAAGGTCTCGCTGAATATTGACCGTACGGTTCCGGTCGATCCGTGCCCCAGACTTGAAGTAAAGAATCTCAACTGCGTGAATGAGGAAGGCGTAAAGGTACTCAAAAATGTATCGTTTACGGCCAACGGCGGTGAGATCCTGGGTATTGCCGGTATCGCGGGAAGCGGACAGCGGGAACTGCTGGAAGCGATCTCCGGACTGCAGGTGCTAGAAAACGGTGAGATCATTTTCCACAACCCGAAGAAAGACAAGCCGGTCACCTTTTTCCATAAATCCATGAAAAAAGTCATCGAACTCGGCAAACAAGGTGCTTTCCATGATACGAAGGGGAATCCGGTATCATTCGACGGCATGCATACATCCCGGATCAGGAAATTCGTGGAATCGGGAGAAGTTCTGTTCAATGATGACGAGACTGTAAGTCTTCGTGATAAGACACCGCTGCAGATCCGGGAACTCGGCGTCAGGCTTTCCTTTGTGCCTGAGGACCGCCTCGGCATGGGTCTTGTCGGCTCCATGGGCATCACCGACAATATGATGCTGCGTTCCTACCGCAAGGGGCCGGCGGGTTTCCTGGACAGGAAAAAACCGAAAGCACTTGCGGATGAGATCATCTCAAGCCTTGAAGTGGTGACGCCCGGTACCAATACACCCGTGCGCAGACTGTCCGGCGGTAATGTTCAGAAGGTGCTCGTCGGGCGTGAGATCGCGTTCACGCCAAAGGTGCTGATGGCGGCGTATCCGGTACGCGGTCTGGACATCAACAGTTCGTATACGATCTATCATCTGCTGAACAAGCAAAAGGAAAATGGCGTTGCTGTCATTTTTGTCGGTGAGGACCTGGATGTGCTTCTGGAGTTGTGCGACCGGATCCTGGTCATGAACTCCGGTGCCGTTACAGGCATCGTTGACGCGCGGACGGCGACCAAGGAAGAGATCGGTCTGCTGATGACAAAAACCGATCTGAACGGAAAGGAGAAGGCGGAATGAACAGCGTAAAGAGCAATTCAACACGTGAACCGTTGGTCCACCTTTCCAAACGCGTTGAGATATCACCGGTAAAGGCGTGGCTTATCCGCATTGCCGCTTTTATTGTCGGCATGATCGTGTGCGGATTGGTCGCCATCGCACTGACCGAAAAACTGCAGCAGAACCCCGAAAAGATCGCCGATTTCTATAACTGCTTCATTCGCGGCTCGTTCTCCACAACAAGAAAACTGTGGAAATATCTGCGCAGTACAGCCATACTGCTGTGCATTTCGCTGGCGCTGACCCCGGCTTTCAGAATGCGCTTCTGGAACATCGGCGCCGAAGGCCAGACCCTCGTGGGCGTATTGAGCGCCATTGCTGTCGACTTCTATCTCGGCGGAAAGATCCCGGAATGGGCCCTTTTGCTGCTGATGCTTTTTGCCGGTCTGATCTGCGGCGCCGTATGGGGGCTGATCCCGGCGCTCTTCAAGGCAAAATGGAATACCAACGAGACGCTTTTTACCCTGATGCTGAACTATGTTGCAACATATCTGGTGACCTGGTGCATCATCAAGTGGGTACCCAACGGATCCATGTCACTGGGAAAACTGAAGACGGGGAAACTGCCGGCAGTTGTCAATGATTATCTTCTGATCATTCTGGTCGCGGTCACGCTTACAGTCGGGCTTTATATCTACCTCAACTACAGCAAACACGGATATGAGATATCCGTTGTGGGTGAAAGCGAGAATACGGCCCGCTATGTAGGTATCAGTGTGAAAAAGGTCATTATCCGGACGATGATCCTGTCCGGTGCGCTGTGCGGTCTTGCGGGCTTCCTGATCGCGTCAGGTCTTGATCAGTCCGTAACGACTGAGTCTGTAGGAGGGCAGGGCTTTACGGCGATCATGGTCAGCTGGCTCGCGAAATTTGATCCTATCGCGATGGTGCTGACATCCGCGCTCGTTTCCATGCTGAATCAGGGCGCTGCACAGATCAGCCAGGATTTCGGCATCTCGGGCGCGCTGCCGGATGTAGTCGTCGGTATTATTCTTTTCTTCATTATTGCAAGCGAATTCTTTATCAACTATGAGATCCGCTTCCGCAAGACGGACAGAAACGTGAAGGAGGTCAAGGCATGAACAGCTGGTTGAATTTCCTGATCGACTCCCTTGCATTCGGCGCGGTGTTCATGTACGGCTCCACAGGGGAAATACTGACGGAGAAAGCCGGTCATCTGAACCTCGGCATACCGGGGATCATGTGCATGGGCGGCGCGGGCGGATGTCTGGTTTTGAATATGATCGGGAAGAGCACTCTTCCGCCCTTTATGATCGTTATTCTCGGAATTCTCGGCGCGTTTGCGGTCGCGATGCTGATGGGAATGCTTTACAGTGTCCTCACGGTAACACTGCGTGCCAACCAGAATGTTACCGGTCTTGCAATGACGACTTTCGGTGTGGGTCTGATGAAGATCATCATCAGCAAGCTGGATTCCACTGTATATCTGGTGGTTCCAAAGCATTACTATCGCTGGCCTTTTGACGGCAGAAATGATGCTCTGCAGCTGATGGGCGTTATGTTCTTTATGGCTGTTATCATTGCTGTTGTTTCATCATGGGTGCTCTACAGGACGAAGGTCGGGCTGCACCTGCGCGCGGTGGGTGAGAATCCCGCTACGGCGGATGCCGTCGGTATCAACGTAACGAAGTACAAATATGTTGCGACCGCCATTGGCAGTGGGATCGCGGGTCTGGGCGGTTTCTACTACATTATCGACTATATGGCATCGCAGGAGGCGTATCTGAGCGTGGAAGCGTTCGGATGGCTGTCCATCGCGCTGGTCATATTCGCACTGTGGAGACCGCATATGACGATCATCGGTTCAACGGTCTTCGGATTCCTGTTTTCATGTTCTTCATTCATCGCAAACATTGACGGTGTGAACCTGACCATGGCGGCCAAGCCGATCATGAAGATGCTTCCGTATGTGGTAACGATCATCGTACTGATCATTTCCAGCATCCGGAACAAACGTGAGAATCAGCCGCCGGCAAGCCTCGGACTGCCGTATTTCCGCGAAGAAAGATAATGATGGAGGGACTGTGCAGCGCACAGTCCCTTTTCTGATGCCGGACATACGGCACACAGGGGAATAAACGCACGCGGCGGAATGGCAAAAAAATCACTGAAACACCGGCGCGGATCATGAAGCACGCGTCTTGCCGGATCGCACCGGATAAGTGTCTGAAAACCGATAAGAAAAATCAAAAAATATGAGCGGGAAATAACGGACGCCGCTGCAGATATATGGTATAATCATCATATAAAGGCAGAACCGTCATGACGCGTGTATGGACGGCGCTGCGGGAACGGTCAATGAAAAATACATTTCAGGGGGTATAAAAGCAATGGCGATCTTTACCGGTCAATTCCATTCTCTGACACGAAACAGGCAGGTATCTTTTT
>JAUNQH010000045.1 GCA_030536295.1 Clostridia bacterium
AGAACCGTCCGCCGGTGGGGCAGCAGAAACGCCCGGCCGCGGGGCAGCAGAGCCGGCCGCAGCAGGGCGGCCCCGGAGGACAGCACCGCAGGGAGCAGAACGGCCGGAGACCGGAAAGAAACAGCAAAAGGTAAACAGACATCAGCAGCCCTTTTCCATGCCGAGGCAGGGAAAAGGGCTGTTTTTTCCGTCAGCGGGCAATACTTGAACATCTGTGGTATAATATCAGTTGTTCCGGAGATCCCGCGGGATGACAGAGAAACTGATCTCCCGCGGAAGGATATTGCCCGGTCATTCGTTGTTATTAGCGGTACACTTATTGAAGGAGGTTTTTCTGATGAAAAAGATCATTGCGATGATGCTCGCGCTGGCGCTGCTGCTCCCGTGCGTCTGCGGTCTCGCGGCGGAAACGCCCGCGGATACCGCGCGTGAAATGTATGACGCGCTGGAAACACTGCTGCTGTATACGGATAATGTGACCCTGACCGGCACCGCCACGCTGTATCTGGACGGCGAGCGGTTCAAGACCCTGAACGCGAAATATATCGCCGGCGGCGAGGATTCCTTCTGGGATCTGCGCATCTTCACGCCCCGCGCCTATGATCCGGAGGACAAGGCTTCCGGCTTCACCGTGATCCGCAACGGCGAACTGGTTTATTCCATGGAGGTCATGAAGCCCGGCATGTACAGCATGTCCAGCACGTACGCCCCGAACACGCTGCTTACCGAGACCGTGCAGCTGCGCCAGCTGATCGATCTGGGCGGGCTCGCGGTGGAACTGTTTGCCGCCACGGCCGGTGAAGGCCTGACTGTGAAAACGGATGACGCCGGCAACACCACGCTGCACGCGACCATGGAGGACGGTTTCGGCGTGGGTCTGGTGGACAGCGCGCTGAATCTGCTTGTGCAGAGCGTGTTCCGCCGTTACCGCCGTCTGGATTTTGACAATGTGTATCTGGATGCCGGCAGCGTGGAGATCGGCCAGTTCGGCACGGTGTTTGAAGGCATCATGTATTGCCTGAAGTGCCTGTCCATGAGCGATACGGATGTGACCGTGACCGCGGACGCGGACGGGAAGCTCGTATCCGCCGGCGGCAAGGTGAATGTGAACTATTATACCCGCAGCGGGTCACAGCATCTGCTGACCGCCGACTTCAGCGTGAACATCGGCGATTACGGCACCAGCGCTGTAAAGGAATTTGACCCGGCGGACTACAACGCGCTGCCGGAAAGCTACTCGGCAGTGTATCTGGACATGAGCGATGAGGAGCTGTACGCGATGCAGGAAAGGGCGAAGGCCATCTGCGCGGAAACAGGCTTTGTGCTCGGCGAGAATTACACCTGCGGCGCCTGGAGAACGGCGGGTCCTGAATGGATCCAGACGATCACGGAGGTGACCAACAACGATACCGGCATCACCTATTACTGCGTGTTTGATCCGGAGATGAAGGTCGTTGAGCTGCAGGATATCTACGGCAGCTATCTGAACGGTGTGAGGGACAATTGTTCCGCCCTGCAGGATGATCCGGCGAAGCTGAATGAGCTGCTGGAGAAGCTGAATGCCTTTATGGACAAGGTATATCCGGGTCTGACAAAGGATCTGAAGGCTCCGCAGGTCAGCTTTGAGTGGATGGACGGGGATATCCATTATATCCATCTGGACTATCTTGAAAACGAGGTCACGCTGGTCGTGATGCTGGAGCCGGAATGGCGGATCATGTATTTCTCCACCGTTTCCAACGGATAACGGATGGGGAGGGAGACAGGGCGGGAGACAGGGGGACGGTTCCCTGTCTCCTTTTTAGAACCAAAAAGGAGACAGAGAACCGTCCCTTGTCTCCACTGTCTCCCGCTGTCTCCCTTGTCTTTTTCTTGCGCGTGAAAAAAAGAAATGATATAATCATGTTTAACTCAAAGATGTTTTGCCGCGTGAGGAGGGAGCTCCATGAAAAAAGATCAGTCTGACAAGATCGTGCGAAAGGTCTTTCTCGCCTTCGCGCCGGTGCAGGCACTGGCTGTCGGCCTTCCGGGGATCAACGGTCTGCTGAACAGCCTGATCGTCAGCAGTAATCTGGGTGTGAGCGCGCTGGCGGCGGTCGGTTTCGTCGCTCCCTTTACCAGCATCGTCGGCGCGGTCAGCGCGGTGATGTCCAGCGGTGCCCAGATCATGTGCGGCCGTTACCTCGGCCGGGGCGATCTCAAAAGCATCCGCAGCACGTTCACCACGGCGATCCTGATGTGCGCGCTGTGCGGTCTGGTCTTTTCACTGCTGGGCATGATCGTGCCCACGGGTATCGCGCTGCTGCTGGGCGCCTCCGGCGAGATGACGGAGATGACCTCCAACTATTTCCTTGGGATGGCGCCGGGATACTTATTCAATATTCTGTTTGCCTGTCTGCTGCCTTTCCTGCAGATGGACAACGCGAAAAAGACGTCCACCATCGCGGTGGCAGCCTCTCTGGTGACTGCTGTGGGCTGCAATCTGCTGAACGCCGCCGTGCTGAAATGGGGTCTGCTGGGTGTCGGTCTTTCCACCACGGCCGGCAATCTGGTATCCGTGCTGGTCAGCCTGCCGCACTTCCTTTTCAAAAGCAATACCTACCGTTTCTCCGTGAAGGGTCTGTCCCGGAAAACGGCAGCCGATATCGTGAAGCAGGGCTATCCCTCCTCCATCAACGCTGTGGCGCTGGCAATGCGTGACCGCGTGATGAACCAGATCCTGTTCAGCGTGGGCGGCAGCGCCGCCATGTCCGCGCTGACCGTGGCCAACAATATCACCGCGGTGATCGTGTCCGTGAACGGCGGCTACAGCGGCTCCGCCAGCCTGGTCTCCAGCGTGCTGGTCGGTGAAAGGGATACAAAGTCCCTGCGGAGCATGACCCGCACGATCTTCAAAAGCTTCGGATGGCTTTACTATGTTGTATACGCGCTGGTATTCATTTTCGCGAAGCCGATCGCGCAGCTCTTCGGCGCCGAGGCGGACAAGCTGGATCTGTACGCCATGGCGATCCGGCTGATCAATATGTTCATGGTCACCAATGCCTTCAAGGAAGCGCCGCTTTCCCTGTACCGGTCCATGGGCAAGATCAACCTGACCAGCATTTTCTTTGTGCTGAACGGTTTTGCCTTCCCGATGCTTGTAGCAGCCGTCGCGGGGAATGATCTCGGCATCCTGTACGCGGCACCGCCGATCTCCGAGGTGCTGATGCTCCTGATCTATACCGCTTACTTCCGCTTCAAGGCGGGCAGGTTCCCGGGCTCGCTGCTGAACCTGACCTATGTTCCGGATTCCCTCGGCGTGCCGGATACGGACTGCTATTCCGCCACGATCCAGAACGCGGAGGAAGCCATCGCGGCTTCCACTGAGATCTGCAGATTCTGTGAGGAAAAGCACCTGCCGAAGAAGACTGCCATGTATTGCGGCCTGTGCTTTGAAGAAATGGCCATGGATACCCTGAAGCACGGCTTCCCCGAAAAGAACAGGGAAGAATACGCGGTGGATGTGCGGATGATCTATGAGAACAACGGTATGTCCATGATGATCCGTGATAACTGCCCGGGCTTTGACCCCACCGAATGGCTGAAGCTGTACGCGGCGGAAGATCCTTCCCGCAGCATCGGTATCAAGCTGGTCAGCAGGATCGCGGCCCGTATGGATTACTCCTGCACGCTGGGGCTGAATGTGATGAATATCCGCCTGAACGGGTAAACTTAAAAAGAGCGGAGACCGGGGACGTTTCTCAGCGGAGACTGGGGCCGGTTCTGTGTCTATTTTTTCAACAGAAAAAGGAGACAGAGAACCGTCCCCTGTCTCCCGCTCTGTCTCCTTTTCCTTTACCGGATATTACTGATGGTTTCTTCTTTTGCGGTTCGCGGCCGTCAGACCGATGCCGGTGCAGCCTGCCGCCAGGAGCAGCAGCATCCAGAGCAGCGGGGACGCGCTGTCGCCGGTAAGCGGGACGCCTGTGTTGGTAATGGTACCGCCGTCAAGGGCTCTGTCGGTCACATCGGTGTACGGCGCGTTGTTCGCGTAGGTCGTTGTCATACCCTTCACGGGTTCTTCCACAACGTAATAATCAGCGTTCACCGGCAGGTTGCTGAAGGTGTACCAGCCGTCCTTGTCGGGCCCGGAAGGCTTCCTGGAGGTCCTTTCGCCGTTGCTGTACAGGGTCAGGGTGATCTTCGGCCGCTTGCTCTCGCTCACGCCGCTCCAGACCTTTCTCACGCGGATGGAGGTCACGGCGCGGTTGATCACGGTGCCGCCGTCATACAGGGCCTTGTTGTCTTTCGCGTGCGCGCCTGTATTGCTGTAGATCTGCATGTATCCTTTTATGCCCTTTTCCTTTACGGAGTAGACGATGGCCGATCCGTCCTCATTCAGCGGGATCAGCTTGGAGAATGTGTAGTCATAGCCGGTTCTGGTCAGCACATAGTTGACTCTGTTGACCGTTTCACCGGTCTCGGGATCGGTCACGGGCGTTGTTCTGTCCACCTTGACGCCGTCGGCGTACAGTGTCAGATCGATATCGGGCTCCTCGCCGCCCTGCCATTCCTTGTGTACGGTGATGCTGATCCTGGCCGGGTTCACGAATACCACCGGCTCGTCCGGATCCTCCGGAGTTTCGGAGCCGTCCGGATCGACGCGGGTGATGGTCTTCGTCACTGCCAGCGTGCCGTCGCCGTTGTCGGATACCGTGACTTCCGCGATGTATCTTGCGGCATCGGTGACATAGTCGCCGTTGACCAGCTGTTTTTCGCGGATCTCGTAGGTATGGGTACCGACATCCTCCAGCGTATACTCGATCTCGCCGAAGTCCACGATGCCGTCCGTGCCGTTCTGCTTCGTTACGGTGTTGCCATTCTCATCCGTGAGACAGAAGTCGAATACCGCGTCCGGACCGGGAAGCCGGCCGATCTCATCGATATACTTGATCGCTTTCGGTTCAAAGGATCCGACGGCTTCATAGGGATTCACGAAGTTCAGCGTGTCTCCGCCGGTCACTTCGGCCTTCAGGGTGCCGTCGCCGTTGTCGGTCACGGTCACGATCACGGTGAACGCGGAATCATCCTTTGTGACGCCGGGAATATTTGTGTCATCCTCGGTGACCGTGTAAGTGTGGGTTCCGAGGTCGTCCAGGTCATACCTGATACCGGAGAAGGTGATCAGGCCGGTCTCGTCATTGGCGCCGGTGCTGACTTCGGCTCCGTTTTCCGTAACGGTGAAGGTGAAGGAATCATCCTTCGTCATCTCGCGTCCGGTCAGGGTCTTGGTGCCTTCCAGCACGATGCCGCCTTCGGCCTTGTAGATGTTTTCAAAGGCGATCTCATCACTTTCGGCGGTGATGATCGCTGCCTTCAGGGTGCCGTCGCCGTTGTCGGTCACTTCCACGACCACCGTCAGCACGGAATCGTCATCCGTGACGCCGCCGAATTCGGACGCTTCTTCGGTGATGGTGTAGGTGTGGATGCCCGAATCTTCCAGACCGTAGATGATGTCGGTGAAGGTGATCTGGCCGGACTTGTCATTCTCGCCGGTCGCGACGAGCGTTCCATTTTCCCTGACCTGGAAGAAGAAGATATCTTCCGCCGTCAGATCGCGGCCGGCCAGGGCCTTGGTGCCTTCCAGCGTGATGCTGCCGGAGGTCTTGTAGATGTTTGTAAAGGCGATGGTGTCGCTCGCGGTATCGATGACCGCTTTCAGGGTGCCGTCGCCGTTGTCGGTGACTTCCACGACCACCGTCAGTTCGGAAGCGTCCTTCGTGACGCCAAGAATAGAGGTATCGTCTTCGGCGATGGTGTAGGTGTGGGTTCCCAGGTCATCCAGCGTGTATTCGATCTTGTCGAAGGTGATCGCGCCGGTCTCATCACTGGTACCGGTGGCCGTGACGCCCGTTCTGCCGTCCTCGACTACGGTGAAGGTGAAAACATCGTCTGCCGTCAGGTCGCGTCCGGTGAGGGTCTTGGTGCCTTCGAAGGTGATATCGCCAACCGCTTCGTAGATGTTGGTGAAGGTGATGTCATCGCTTTCGCCGGCCACGATCTCCGCTTTCAGCGTGCCGTCGCCGTTGTCGGTGACTTCCACGACCACGGTCAGTTCGGCATCGTCCTTTGTGATGCCGCCGAGGGTCGTATCGTCTTCGGTGATGATATAGGTGTGTTCGCCGAGATCATCCAGATCGTATTCAATGGTGCTGAAGGTGATCTCTCCGGTCTCGTCATTCGCGCCGTACGCCACTTCGCTGCCGTTTTCCGTCACCGTGAAGGTGAACACATCGTCCGCCGTCAGGTCGCGTCCGGTGAGGGTCTTGGTGCCTTCGAAGGTGATATCGCCAACCGCTTCATAGGTGTTGGTGAATTCGATATTGTCGCTCTCGCTGTCCACGATCTTCGCCGTCAGCGTGCCGTCGAGGTTGTCGGTGATCTTCACCTTGACCGTCTTCGTTGTCGGATCCTTCGTGATGCCCGGGATCGCCGTATCATCCTCAGTGATGGTGTAGGTGTAGGTCTTTCCGGCATCGATCAGCGTGTAGCTGATCTCATCGAAGGTGATGGTGCCGGTGCCGTTGTTCGCGCCGGACGCGACTTTCTCTCCGTCCTTCATGACGGAGAAGGTGAACTTGTCATCCGCCGTTATGGCGCGGCCGTCAATGGTCTTGGTGCCGGAGAAGGTGATGCTGCCTGTTGGCCCGTAGATGTTCTCGAAGCTGATCGCGGGGTTCTTGCTGTCCGGGGTCGCTGAGAGCGTGCCGTCACCGTTATCCGTTACAGTCACGTTGATGGTCAGGGACTTCTTGTCCTTTGTGACGCCGCCGATGCTCGTGTCATCTTCGGTGATCGTGTAGGTATGGGGGCCGACATCGGCCAGTGTGTAGCTGATGGGCAGGAAAGTGATGCTGCCGGTCGAGTCGCTGATGCCGGTGGAGACGGTTTTATCGCCTTCTTTTATGATGAAGGTGAATATATCATCGTCCTCCAGGTCGCGTCCGATCAGAGCCTTGGTGCCTTCCAGCGTGAGGGACCCTGTCGCGGTGTAGGTGTTCTCAAAGGCGATGGCACTTACGGTCTTGCCGTCTTTGGTGATCGTCTTTTCAACTTTCAGCGTGCCGTCGCCGTTATCGGTGACTTCCACGACCACGGTCAGTTCGGCATCGTCCTTCGTGACGCCGCCGAGGTTCGTATCATCTTCGGCGATGGTGTAGGTGTGGGTTCCCAGATCGTCCAGCGTGTATTCGATCTTGCTGAAGGTGATCGCGCCGGTCTCATCGCTGGCGCCGGTCGCCGCGACGCCCGTTCTGCCGGTCTCGACCACGGTGAAGGTGAACACGTCATCCGCCGTCAGGCTGCGTCCGGTCAGGGCCTTGGTGCCGGTGAGGGCCAGCGTGCCCGTTGCTTCATAACTGTTGATGAAGCCAATGCGTTTCTGGGCTTCGCCCTCCTTGATGAAGACCTTTTCAACCTTCAGTGTGCCGTCGCCCTTGTCGCTGACAGTGACATTGATGGTAAACACCGCGGGATCCCTGGTCACGCCGCCGATGGAGGTATCGTCCTCGGTCACGGTGTAGGTATAGGTACCGACATCGGACTTCGTGCCGTTCAGCACGTATTCGATCTCTTTGTTAAAGGTGATAGTGCCGGTTCCGTTATTGGCGCCGGTCGCGACAGTCTTGTCGCCTTCCTTGACGGTGAACGTGAACTTGTCATCCGCCGTCATGGCGCGGCCCACCAGAGCCTTGTCGCCGGCGAAGGTCAGCGTGCCCGTTGCCTCATAGCTGTTGGTGAAGGCGATGGCGCTCACGGTCTTGCCGTCTTTGGTGATGACCTTTTCAACCTTCAGTGTGCCGTCGCCCTTGTCGCTGACAGTGACATTGATGGTAAACACCGCGGGATCCCTGGTCACGCCGCCGATGGAGGTATCGTCCTCGGTCACGGTGTAGGTATAGGTACCGACATCGGACTTCGTGCCGTTCAGCACGTATTCGATCTCTTTGTTAAAGGTGATAGTGCCGGTTCCGTTATTGGCGCCGGTCGCGACAGTCTTGTCGCCTTCCTTGACGGTGAACGTGAACTTGTCATCCGCCGTCATGGCGCGGCCCACCAGAGCCTTGTCGCCGGCGAAGGTCAGCTTGCCCTTTGCCTCATAGCTGTTGGCGAATTCGATATCATCGCTTTCGCCGTCCACGATCTCAGCCGTCAGGGTGCCGTCGCCGGCGTCGGTGACTTCAACGACCACTGTCAGCTCACTGTCGTCCTTCGTGATGCCGCCGATCGTTGTGTCATCCTCGGTGATCGTATAGGTGTGGGTTCCGATGTCATCTTTGCCGTATTCGATCGTTTCGAAGGTGATGACGCCGTTTCCGTCGCTTTCGCCGGTCGTGACAGTTTCGCCGTTCTCCGTCACGGTGAAGGTGAATATGTCATCGTCCTCCAGGCTGCGGCCGACCAGTGTCTTGGTGCCTTCCAGCTGGATCTCGCCTTCCGGGGTATATTTATTCTCAAAGGTGATCGTGTCCACGGGATCGCCGTTTTTGTCGGTGATCGTGAGCTGGGGCTTCGGCGCGCCGCTGCCGTCATCGTCGACCGTTACGGTCAGCGTATAGGTGGCTTTGTCCACGGTGTAGCCGGCTGCCAGGGGGTCACCCTCGATCACGGTGTAAACGTATGTTTTGCCCAGATCCGCTTTGGTGAAGAGCAGATCCTCAAAGTATACGTCGCCCTTCATGTTATATACGGTCTGGAGCGGGCTGCCGCTTTCATCCTGCAGCACGAAGCAGAACATATCATCCGCGTCCGGCGCTTCGCCGTCCACGGTCTTCGCGGCCGTCAGCGGCAGCGTGGCGGAGACCAGGCGGTTGGAGGCGGTGTAGCCGTCCTTTTCGTTACCGGATACAAAGGAGACATATGCTTCGGGACAGCCGGTCTCTTCAACGGCATAACCGACGAACTTCTCGCCGGAGCTCGGAACCGTCAGGCTCACGCCGTACCATACGCCGGAGAGCGTATCATTGTTCCGCGCGTTGTCTTTAGTGATCGTCCACGGGTTGGTCAGGGCATCGGTCTCTGTGCTGCTTGCCACAGAGATGCTCACCTTGGCGCCGCTCTCCGTGATGCCGTACAGCGTCAGCGTGACCTCGCCGCGCTGATCCTCGTGGCCGGTGTCTCCGGTCCATACCTTGCTTACCGGGATATCGATCGCGGTCTTCACGTCATTGAGGAAGGTCATTGCCTCAGGTACGGACTTCTCCGCGCTCACGGCGCCGCAGGTCACCTTCAGGCCGTTTTCGACTGAAGGATCTTCCGCGATGGTCACCGTAAAGGAACGGATCACGGTATCGATGGTGATATCGGAAGTGGGATATTCGTTTTCAACGATCTGATAGGTATAGGTCTTTCCGGCGTCCGCCAGGGTGTACTTCAGGTCTTCAAAGGTGATGTTTCCGTTTCCGTCATTGGATACGGTCTGCAGCACCTCGCCGGACTCATCCAGCAGATCGAAGCTGAACTGGCCGTTCTCCGGTTCGCCGCTTGTCAGCTCCTTGCCGAGCACGGGCACCTTCAGCTCGCCCGTGGGCGCGTAGGTGTTGGTCACGGTCACGGTCTCGGGATCCTCGCCGGTCAGCAGGGATTCCACCGTGCCGGTGTATACTTCCGTGTCATAGGTCCAGCCGTACACGGAAACAGTGGTGTCTTCCTCCACCTTGTAGTCCGTGCCGTTGGGAATGTCCACCAGGGTGACTTCCTCGCCGGCGGCAACGGGGATGGTGAATACGCCGTTCTTGGCGGTATATGTGTTGCCCTCGTCATCCAGGATCTTGCCGTCGGTTCCGGTCCAGGGCTCGCCGAGGCTGTCCGTGAAGGTGACCAGCATATTGAACACCGCGGCTTTTGCCGTGTCCGTAAGGGTGCCTTCCACCGCCTTGGTCAGGCGCAGCTGACCGGGCTTCACGGTGTTGGTGATCAGGTCGCCCGCTTCGCCGTTCAGGGTGTATACGGGGCCGGGGACCCATTCGTTGCTGCTGTTGTATTTGCCTACGCTCAGCGTGCCCTTGCCGTCCAGGTCCCTTACGGGCACTTCGATCACAATGATCTCATCGCTGTAGTTCACGGCGGGATCCTCTTCGCCGGAGGCGGGCAGGATCTCGCGCACGGCGTACCACTGCGTGGTTTCCTTCTTCAGGGTGATGGGATCGAATACCACGAAAGCGATATTGTCCGGATCAGCCGCCTGGTTGACCTTGGTCTGCAGCGGCTCGGTGCCCGCGGTCTGCGTGGTCGTATCCCATGTGTACAGGCCGAAGGTGAATTCGCCCTCCGTGAGCTCGCGGCCTTCCAGCAGCTTGCGCACGCTGAGGTTGACGACGCCGGTCGCGCTGTAGCTGTTGGTGAAGACAGCGTTTGCGGTGGACGTTGCGGCCGGATCGGAGGCTTGCTTACTGGCCGGAAGGATCTTTCCGGAGACATTCTGTTCGTTTGTCAGCGTCCAGCCGGGCAGTTCTCCGGTCTCCCTGATCGAATAGATCGTTCCGACCGGCAGTCCTTTGACCGTTGCTATGCTTCCCGCCTTGATGGTGATAACGGCTTTGCCGTCCGCGTCCGGCGTGATATCGTAAGTATTGCCGAGAGTATCGGAGCCTGCATATGTTCCGCTGAGCGGCCGGTAATGCCGGTCCAGCAGCGTGATCTCAAAGGTGAACACCTGTTCCTTTGACACTTTTGTGTAATTGCTGATCCTCTTCCGGATCTGCAGCGCGGCCACATCGCTGCCGTAACTGTTGACAAACACCGCGGCGGAGGGGTCTGTTGTGCTGATCTTTCCGGACGCGCTTTCGCTCTCCAGCAGCGTCCAGCCGTCGGGCACGACTTCGGAGATCGTGTATGATGTGCCTGCCGGGATATCCTCGAAGGTGATCGTTTCCCCGGCTTTCAGATCTACGGTGAACGAACCGTCACTGTTGATTATTATCGTGCCGGTGTCTCCCGTGGACTTGACATAGCCCGTGGAGAAGGGAATATACGGACTGTCGCTCAGTTGAATACTGAACCGGAACTCGGTGTCCGGATCCGGGGTTTGCCCTCCCACTTCCACTTCCTTGGTGATGTGCAGCTTGCCGGGGGCCAGCTTGTTGGTCAGCACCGGCAGGTCGGTGTCACCGGAGGTGGAAGGATCGGAGCCGATGTATCCGAGACCGTGGCATTTTTCGCAGTCATCTTCCTCGATCTCGTAGACCTCGTCCCAACCATCTTCCAGACCGTGCCAGCGGTATCCGGCGAACTGAATGATATAGGCATTCCCGCCCGCATAGTAGCCGATAAGATAGGGGGTGATATCCCCTTCCAGATAGCGGGGGAAGAAGTAACTGTCCCACGCGCCTTCAGGATCTTCATAACCTTCATATTTAACGCTGAGGTCGATGCCGGAGCCGCCGCAGGTCGCGCAGAGCTCAATACCGCATTCCGTACCGTTGGCCAGTGAGCCGTCCGCGTTGACTGTCAGCTGGTCCAGCTTCGACATATCACCCGTTACACCCATACCGCGGCAGTCGGGGCACAGGATGTCCTTGTACATTTGTACCGAGATCTCAATACAATCCTCATCGACCGGCTCATAGAAGTAGCCGTCGCCTATATGACTTACCGTGAATGATGAACCCAGATGCTCCACACCTTCAATGTCTGAAAGGCTGATGTTGGGGCTCTTGCTTTTCAGAAGGGTAAATGTCGCCGTGGTTTTGGAGCTGTATATTTTGCCCGTTGCATCGCAGGCGTCGCAATCCGTTTTGGTGCCGGGTATGATCTTCTGCGAGTCAATGGTATAGCCCAGCGTACCGTCACGCTTGTCATAGACCTTGACGGTGAACACTTTCTGTTCAGCTGTATAGACGATATCGGGATCGGTGCCCGGGATCTCCTTCACCAGGAAGTAGTGCGCTTCGGGTTCGGCGCCGTCCTCCTCAAGCTCATAGGCCAGGGTCAGGTCTTTTACGTTGAAGGTCAGGGGACCGTCGGTATTAGCGTCATCCTTGAACACGATATTGCCGTCGGCATCGCAGGTGACGGTGGTCAGCGGGGTGTCTTCCGCGTCCTCGCCGTTCTCACCGCACGCGTAGAGGCCGAAGGTGAATTCCTGATCCTGCAGCGCGCGGCCTTCCAGCACTTTCTTCAGGTCCAGCTCCACCTTGCATTGCGCGGTATATTCGTTTTTAAAGGTGTGGCTCTTATACGCGTTGCCGCCTTCTTCCGCGGTCACCGACAGCGTGCCGTCGCCGTTGTCGCTGATGGAGATGGCGATCTCCACACCCTCCGTGTCATAGGTCATTTCTTTGACCCGGGTCTCGGGGATGGCTTCGCGCAGGGTATAGGTATAGGTCTTGCCGATATCCTTTTGTGTGAACTTCAGCTGCCGGAAGACGACATCGGCGGTTCCGGTGATGGTGCCGTCGGTATCCTGTGTGTTTTTCGGCACGCCGTTGTACGCGGTGAGGACGACCTCGCCGCTTTCATCCACCAGCTCAAACCCGAACTGGCGGTTCTTCAGCGCTTCGCCGGTCAGCACCTTGCCGGCCCGCAGGATAATGGTGCCCTTTGCCTTGTAGGTGTTATCAAAAACGGCTTCGGTGGTGACCCGGCTTTCGATCGTGCCGTGGTCGCCGTCATAGCTGGTCAGGGTATATCCGGCTTCTTCATTTTCCTTTATGTTATACGAAGCGCCGGCGGGCAGCTTTTCGATCAGGGCGCGCTGACCGTGCTTCACGGAAACGGTGCCGTTGTGGCTGACCGTGCCTGTGGTGCCGGTATCCGTCCAGCTGCCGTTTTCATACTGCTGGATCTTATAGGTGTAGTTATCCGTCAGGGGCGTTCTGGGTTCGCCGGCACGCTGCTGCTCCTCCGTGCGCTCGGCATACAGCTCCACCCTGAAGGTGAACGCCTTGTCCGCGATCGCGTCGGAAAGCTCCGCGTTCGCCACGGTCTTGGCGATGGCCAGGCTGCCGTAGGGGTCGTATTCGTTGGTGATCCGCGTATAGTCATCGGTGTTGGCGAAATACGGGGTCACGGGCTCTTCTTTCACGGTATATACGTGCTCTTCCGGCTCCGCCATCGTCGACGGGTCAAATTTTTTATATTTTTCGTACTCGCCGAAGGTATAGCTCCACTGACCGTGTTTGTCCGCCTTCACGGTCTGCCTGTCGATCTCCGTGCCGTCCTGATACAGGGTCAGCGTGATCTCATCCGGCCGTTTGTTCAGCGCGTTCGCGTCATTCAGCCAGGTCTTGGTGCCGGCGATGGTCACGGTCTCGTTTTCACGGGTGTTGGTCAGGGTGTACTCGCTGCTGCCGGTCCTGTTCCACTGCAGAGTGTAGCCGTTTTCAACGGGGCTTCCGTCAGGCAGAGACTCGACGAACTGATACTGCCAGGGCGTGCCGTTTTCATCCACGATATCGGTCTGCAGGAAAACACCGGTCCAGCTGTTGGTTTCGTTCAGCGTGACCGTGAGGGGAGCTCCGCTCCCGTCCTTTACGGTCTCCACCGTGTCGGAGCCGGCCTTTTTCCGCTGCAGGGTGACCAACAGCTCATCCGGGCGCATGCCGTCATGGTCATCATCATCCTGCCAGTCCTTCACCACGCGGAGGGCCTGCGGAATGATGCCGACGCGGGTATAGTCGTTCCGGATCATGGTCTGGGTGGATGTTGAGCCGGAACTGCTCTTGGCGTCATACTGCACGCAGCGCATGCGGGCGTTGTTGTAGGCGTACATGTTGTTGACCGGGTCCGTGGCGGCGACCCAGTCAATGGGGCCGTCGGCATCGTCGCGGGCATAGGCGCCCTTGGCGTGCTTTACGTTCTCATCCCCGTTGTCATCCGGCGCGGTCATGTTCAGATAGACCGTGGCGGACTTGCCGGCGCCCAGCAGGAAATCATTGCCTTCCGCGTCATGGCTCAGGTCCGCGGCGAACGCGGTGACATTTGTGCCGGCGGGCACGGTCCACACGCCGTCAGCGCCCAGATCCGCCTTTGTCCAGTGGCCGGTGGTCACGTCATATTCTTCTGAGTTGAAAATGAGGTCCTTCTCCGCCTGGGTGGCGCCCGCGGGGGAATCCGCGAACTGCAGGTCATCCTCCGTGGAGTAATACAGCACGGGCGCCGCGCCGGCCGCGATAAACTCACTCAGGTCAATGGCGTTCAGGGTGCCTCTCCACTGTCCGGTGGCGCTCCAGTCGCCGTCCCAGCCGACGCGGTCCTGAATGTGCTCATGATCTTTGGTCTTCGTGCCGTCATCCGGCACATGATAGTTTTCGATCGTATCAAAGAGGAAGATGTTCTTGGTGATGGTCTCGGTATCCGAGCTGACCTTCAGCCGGTAGGTATAGTCGTGTCCTTCATAAACGGTGGCCTGGGTCTGTCCGTCCAGACCCTGGGTCCATACGCCGTCCAGCACGGTGCTCACCATCTTGGCGAGGCCGCTGATGGCGGCAAAGTTCACCGTGGTCGTTACCGGGGCATAGGCATATACGAACCGCGCTTCATCCGGGTCGGATGCGGGGTTCAGACCGGTCATCAGTGCGCGGATGTCCGCGGGCATATCCGCCTCATTCGGCGTATGACTGTTCACAGTCCTGTCCGGCCGGTCCGGCGCGCCCTGCAGGTTCGGCGTGGTGCCCAGGATGCCGTTCGGCAGGTCCTCCGTGCGGGATTCAAAGGCGATGTAGTTTTTCTGCAGCTCCCCGAAGGCTTCGATCTCGTCATAGCCGATGATGCCGTCGAAGGAGATGGTATGCACATCCTCGATGTCCTTGGATTCGTCATCCGTGGTGCGCAGGGAGGGGGTCAGGTCAACTTCCGCCACCAGCAGCGTGCGGCCGCTGCCGCGGTGATCCGGCACGGTGTATACGGAGGTGATCTGGTCCTTTCCGCCGGCGCGCACCGTGGTCAGGTCCGGCACCATGCCTTCCGGCAGCAGATCATACCAGATGCCCTTGGTCTCCGCGGGGATGGCGCCGCCTGCCTGCGCGGTCAGGTAGTCATCCGTGGTCTTCAGGTTGGAGGTCTCATGCAGGGTGCCGGTATAGTGCACCGTGGCGGTGCGGGCTTTCACGTTATCATCCGTAGCCCGGTCATATTTGGCGGTCTTGATCAGATAAGCGCCGTATCCGGCGGCGGTCATTTTGGCAATGGCGAAGTCGTCATTGATGAACACGGGCTCGGAGCCGTTCCCGCTCCGGTCGACCCAGCCGCTGTTGTACATGTCGGCCGTGTTCTTCACGATCACGGAGGGGTTGGTCATGGCCGCCACGGCACTGTTGACCACTGCCATAATGTCATCGGAAGGCATGACGGTCACGGTGGGGCGCACCTTCAGGCTCAGGCCGGCGAGTTTGGAGGACTCCAGATACTCGCCGCGCACGAGGGTGCTTGTCACGGTAAAGCGGTAGCCTGTGGTGCCTTCCGGGAAGTGCAGCGTGCCGGTGGAAGCATCGCCCGTCACGCCGTTGGAGAGGTCCGTAAAGGAAACGCTGCCGCTTTCATCCCACTGGGCTGTGGCGGCCTGCACCCACGCGCCGTTCAGCTGGATCTCAAACGCGACATCCGGCATGGGCAGGGTGGCGTCCTCATAGTAGCATTCCTCGCCGCGGTAGACCCACCTGAGCCGGTAGGCACCGTCATCCGACAGACCCCAGGCCAAATTGATGGCCGGAATGCAGGGCCCGAAGGCTACCTTGGTGATCTCATCCAGCTGCAGGGAGGAGATGTAGTAATCATCCTCATCCATCGGCTGGGAGCTGCCGTTGAAATACAGCTTGTCATCGGTCGCGGTAAAGCGCCAGCCCAGCTGACCGTAGGACGTGGAGTCCCTTTCGACCGCTTTCAGCTCTTCCGCGGTGTAGGGCCGGCCTTCCTTGTCGTTATAGGTGATGGGGGTGGTGGCGTCCCAGTCGAAATTAACTGCTTCCACCACGAATTCCAGTTCGGCGTTTTCACCCTTCTGCAGCAGGTTCAGCGTGTAGGGATAAGTCTCCTCGAAGGATTCGCCGTCTTTGGTGTATTTGTTCACAATGGTCACGCCGCCGGCGAAGAACTTGTCCACGGCGGTGTAGGTCTCCGTCGCGGAGGCGGAGGAGGTGGTCACCATGCGCTCATCCTTGCCGGCTACGGGATCATCCACTTCCGCGTCGGCTTCGGTCAGCGTGCATTTGGCGTTATTCACAAAGTAATAGATCGTGGCGTCCTTGTTCTCGTCGGCGGGCATGGCCGATTTCGGATATGCTGTCCAGATGGTGATCAGGTGATCCTTGCCGGTGAGGGGGTCGTTCCGGTGGTCGTCATAGGCGGGATCCACCACGGTCTTGTAGGTGAAGGAGGTGCCGTCCGCCGAGAAGCTGAACAGCTCCGGGGGATAATTGTTATAAGCGCCGGGGTCGCTGCCCAGGAAGACCGGCTTCGCGTCGATCGCTACGGGCTGATCGTCGTCATCCAGATAATACGGTACGGCGAAATCATCTTCCAGCGTGAGGGTGAAGGGCTGGTTGCCTTCATGGTTGACGTATACTTCCCACTGTACGGCCGCGTAGTCGCCCGCGGCGGCCGCACCGCCGATCCTGCTGAAATAGGAGACCGGCATGTCCGCCGGGATGCTGGAGTAATACTGCGACAGCTTGACTGTGCCGTTTTCCGGCAGCTGCTCGATGGTATCCAGCTGCGCGGTCAGCTGGTTCTCACTGCCCAGACCGATCACATTTCCCTTGTTTGTGATCACTTCGCAGGTCACGGAGATGGGATCGGTCCTGCTCATGTCCACGATCTCGTGGGGCATGACACCGCATACGGTGAACTGCAGGGATGCCTTGCTGGTGGCGCCGATCGTGCGGGTGTTGGTCAGCACATACATCTCTTTGCCGTCGATGGTTTCCAGCTGCCAGTTGAACGCGGCGGAAGTATCGGGCGATTCCGGCACGGAAAGCTCCAGGCTGCCGAACAGATCGCCGGTGGCATGGCCGACATTGTCCGCGTCATACACGCGCTGATGCCATACCTGAGCCGGCAGGGTGATCGTCACCGTGCCCGGCGCGTAGTCATGCTGGCCGGAGAAGGAGATGTCCACCTGATATTTCAGGAACAGCTCATTGTCCGATGACGTGGCGATGAACAGATCATTGTTGTACGGATCCACGGCTGAATCATCATACGGATCGCCAGTGTTGGTCACCGTGCTTTCCGGTGTGATCCACGAAAGCGTGACGCTCTCGATCTTGGAGCCGTCCTTCTCGCTGACCGCGAGGGCGGACGCGCACAGGAAGCACAATGTGAGGATCAGCCCGAGGCAGATCCCTTTCAGCAGATGCTTCTTCATGGTCTTTCCGTTCATCATGCGCCATGACCTCCGGACCGGGCGTTTCCCGCGTGACTCCGCCCGTCAATTTGTAGTGGTTAAAAATGGGCATAAATATACCTATACCACTATATCATGTAATATATCGCAAAATGATGTCGATTGTCTATACAAAAAAGAAGCACTTTTGCGTGCTTCGACAAAATAATGAAATTTTTTGTTCTGAAAATGTAAAAAAACGGGGTATCAGTGGGGGTGTCAGTTGGGACGGTTCCTACTTGACAACTTCATCAAAGTTGTCAATAGGAACCGTCCCGCTGACACCCTACTTCCACTGCTCCTTCAGCCAGTCCCGCCTTTCCCTTACATAGTTGGTCAGATAGGTGATATTGCTCTCAAAGGTCTTGCCGATGCGCTTGCCGGCGACACCGGAATAATCCTCTCCGCCCAGGGCGGGCCAGCGGATGTAGTCCATGGCGGCGGCGGCGCTCACCTGAGAAGTGTATTCATCAATGGACAGCAGCACGCCGTCCGGATCCTTTTCATCGCCCAGCAGGATGTTCATCGCCGGCAGGAAGATGCTCTTCCACTCCTCCTTCACGGCGGCCATGAAATCCTCATGCTTGCACAGCGCGGGATACCAGGTCTTCTGCGTGTTCATCTTGCCGTTCCAGATGGCTGTGGGCGTGATGGAGGTGACCTTCTTGTGGTTGGCGTAGCTGCCGAGGCACGCGTCATAGTCCCACACCGGGCCGGCAAACAGCTTTGTGGATACGCTGTCCGCGGGCTTGTAGAAATATTCGTTGTCCTCGATGCTGGCGTTGTAGTACATCAGGGTCTCTTCCATCGTATAGACCTTCACGAAGGAGGGCACGTCGATCAGCTCGCTGTAATGCTTTCCGGTATCCGGGTCGATGCCGTCATCGGCGTAGATGGCGTTCTCCACGGCCTGCATCAGCGCGCCGACGTACGCCGCCTGCTTTTCCGTGGCGTATTTCGGCTCCAGGATCTCGATCAGGTTCGCGCGCTTCGTCACATATTCGGAGCCGTGCTCCTTGTAGCCGGTCATGGCCTCCCGGCGCAGCAGATAGCCGCCGGTGATGTCCTCCGGGTCATTGGGGATATCGTAATATTTCGTGGCGCCGTATACGGCCTTTTTCAGGTTGCCCATGTTGGTGTAGGAGGAAAGGGGCTTGTCATTGACCGCCTTTGTCGCCTTCGCCAGGCTGTCGATCTCCACGCGGCCCTCGCCGATCTCCACCTTTTCGCTGAGGTAGAACAGGCCGTAGTATTCGCCGTTCACATACGCGTCCGCGAAGACCATCTCCGGCGCGTAGGTCACGCCCGCGTACTGCGCCATATCCATGGCCAGGCGGTTGCGGATGAGGCTGCGGTCACGGAAGCCGCTGCACAGCAGCCATGTTTTGTCCGCGCCCATGCCGAAAAGGTCCTGCTTTTCGGTCAGCTTGATCTGATAGCTCTTCTTGGGGGAGCGGAAGAAGGCGGAATTGCCGCGGCAGCGGATCTGCGTCAGGTCCTGCGCGCAGATGAGTTCGCCGTCCGCCCCGATGATGCGGATGCGGCCGGTCTCTTCATTTGATTTGCTCTTGTGCAGGGTGGTCGTTTTGCCGGACGCGGTGGTGATGTGCACGCTCGGGATGCCCGTATCCTGCATCACCTTCACATTGTAGCTCTTGTTGCCGATCTTCACCTTCACCGTTTCGCCGGGCACAAAGCAGGAGACCTCGCTGCCGCTGGGCGTCACGGTGCCGTTCACCGTCATGTCCTTGCCGCTCGTGTGCCACAGCTTCAGGGCGGAAGCGTCCCACCCGGAGGGCAGGAAAAGGTACGCGTTTTTGCTGTTGGCCCATATGGAAACGGACGCCAGCGTGTCAAAGGTATCCACATCCGCCGGGGTCACGGCCGCCGGCAGCACCTGGGATGCCGCCATGCAGCATACCGGCAGGCAGATGAGCAGGATGAGCAGGATCAGCAGCGCTTTTTTCATGATGATCATCTCCCATGTTCTCGTCACTGATTCGTCAGCTTGCCGTGCAGACACTCATCGTTGTAAATGGCATATACATAAGCGGAGGACTCCCGATACAGCCCGCACTCCGGATCCAGCAGTTTCTCATAGGTTAATGAGGAGAAAAAAAGATGCATCGCGGTGATCATGTCAACCCCATTATCTTCCATGATATAGCTGACTATATCCTGCGTAGTATATTCCATTAACTGTTCTTGCTTGCTCATTTCTTCATACCTGCCTTTTGCAGAAAGCGTAATGCGCTTACTGTATGGAACGAGTATTGGCTGGTCAGGTTTTTGTAGCGCATTTCATGGATCAGCACATCCTCCGTGATCATGCCGGATGCAAATTGGCGGAACAGTAAGGCCAGATCATCATTTGCAACCGGACCGATGACAACATCATATTTGTTATCGGTGTTGCATTCGGTACTTTGGATATCTGTAAAATATCGATTGCGATTATTCATGACAAAATGTGCCCATGCACTGTCTGCTGTTTTGAAACAGCGGATGCACAGCCCGGAGGACATCAGAGCGTCTGTATCGATATCATATGTGTTGATGACCGGTGTTCCGCCGTACAGGCGTGCTACGCGATGAGCCATTTTATCGGCCTGTTCAGGAATATCTGTCAGATAAAAGCCGCGGCCAAAGTCTTTATAAGGACGGCATTTTGCAAGATCGATCTTATCAATGAACAGATTGCTGCCATGATACAGCTTCATTGCAGTCTGCCCCCATTCTGATGACAGATATTTTCCAGATCATCGAGCGCGTCTTCAATGGACAGGGTATGTTCCACCTCGTAGAACTCTTCCAGAAATTTCAGTCCCTGATATTGATAGAGGTAGAAAAAAGCGGTGCGGGGATGTATCTGCTTGCGGCGGGCAAATTCATTCACACAAGCAACTGTATAATTGACAGTTTTTCTTGTCAGTTCGCTCATGAAAGATCCCTCCTGTCGGCTTCAGGAGACAGGGGACGGTTCTGTGTCTCCTGATCGTTTTCCGGGTCCGAATATCATTGACATCGGTATCATATCACAAAAGCGTGGTTTCTTCAATTTGAACTGCGGTCGTCAGTGAGGACGAGGTGTAAAAGGTGTATCCCGAAGGGGTCCAGGGGGAAATCTCACTTTTGACCGCCGGTGGCG
>JAUNQH010000077.1 GCA_030536295.1 Clostridia bacterium
ATTGACAAACAGCCCCTGACGGAAGTGACGGATCTTTTCCCCGGATATATGATGATCGCCGTCGTGATCCTGCTGATCATCGGCAGCTTCATCACTTTCCCCGCTGCCGTCGATGATATCAAAAACGGTCTGATCTGCATGATCGTGTTCATCATCACACTGATCCGCGCCTGCCTGAAGAAGAAGGATACGAGTTCGCTGAAGCTGGTGGCGGGAGAGATGGACTATCAGACGCTGGCCATGCTCTGCGGTCTGTTCGTCGTTGTGCGGAGCATCCAGATCGCCGGCATCATTGACGCGGTCGCCGGCTGGTTTGCCTCCATCGGGTCGGGCAGCCTGTTCGGCCTGTATACGCTGATCGTGTTCGGATCGGTGATCCTGAGCGCGTTTATTGACAATATCCCGTACGTCGCGGCGATGCTGCCCGTGATCGCTTCGCTGTCATCGCAGCTCGGTATCGCGCCGTATGTGCTGTATTTCGGATTGCTGACCGGCGCGACCCTGGGCGGCAATATCACGCCCTTCGGCGCTTCGGCCAACGTAGCCGGCATCGGCATCCTGCGGAAGGAAGGCTGTGAAGTGAAGAACAGCGATTTCTTCAGGATCGGCATTCCGTTTACCATGACGGCGGTCGTGATCGGATATCTTTTCATCTGGATCTTCTGGGCGGGAGCGTAAGCCGGAACGGAAAACACGAAGCTGAACGCGCGGAAAAGGAGGGAGAACGGTGATCGAGTTCTGTACACTGGGAACGGGCGGCACGCTGCCCCTGCCCGACCGGGCGCTGTCCTCCCTGTATATCCGTGTGAACGGCCGCGCGATGCTGGTGGACTGCGGTGAAGGGACCCAGGTGGGCATCCGCCGCCTCGGATGGGGCTTCCGCTGCCTGGACGGGCTTGTGCTGACCCATTTCCACGGGGATCACTGCACGGGCATCGTCGGGCTGCTGCTGAGCCTGGACAAGGCAGGCAGGGATGAGACGTTTCACATCTACGGGCCGGCCGGTCTGAAGCGGATCATTGAAGGCCTGTGCATCGTGGCGCCGCAGCTGCGGTATCCGGTGCAGCTGCATGAGATCCCGGCCGGCGGGCGTGAATTTGAACTGATCGGGCTGCAGATCCGGGCTTTCCCGGTGGATCACGGCGGAATTCCGTGTTTCGGATACCGCTTCCGGCTGGACCGCAGACCTGAGTTCGATCCGGAAAAGGCCAGGGCGCTCGGCGTTCCCGTGCGCGACTGGAAAAGCCTGCAGGAGGGCGAAACGGTCCGCGTGGGACTGAAAAAAATACATCCGGAAGATGTGGCCGGCCGTGAACGAAAAGGCATCACGTTCGTTTACTGCACGGATACACGGCCGTGTGAAACGCTGTATCGCTTTACAAAGGAAACGGACCTGTGCATTCTTGAAGGTATGTACGGAACCGAGGATAAACGTCCGCAGGCGCTGAAAAATCATCACATGATGTTTTCGGAAGCCGCGGAGATCGCGGCTGAAGCCGGCACCGGCGCGCTGCTGCTGACGCATTTCTCCACCAGCGTGGAGTCGCCGGAGGATGAGCTGGACAGCGCGCGCACGATATTTGAAAAGACATTCGCCGCGTCGGACGGGCTGACCGTTGTGATGCGGTATCCGAAGGATACGGAGGCCGCATGGACAAGTTTGTGCTGAAAGCCCCCTACAGCGCGTCCGGAGATCAGCCGGAAGCGATCGAAGCGCTGGCAAAAGGGATCGGGGACGGGCTGAAGGATCAGGTGCTTCTCGGCGTGACCGGCAGCGGCAAAACATTCACCATGGCCTCCGTGATCGAAAAGGTGCAGATGCCGACGCTGGTGATCGCGCATAACAAGACGCTCGCCGCGCAGCTGTGCAGCGAACTGAAGGCTTTTTTCCCGGACAGCTGCGTTGAGTATTTCGTTTCATATTACGATTACTATCAGCCGGAGGCGTATATCGCGTCATCCGATACGTACATTGAAAAGGAAACATCCGTCAATGACGAGATCGACCGCATGCGGCATTCCGCCACATCGGCGCTTCGCGAACGGAAAGATGTGATCATTGTCGCATCCGTCAGCTGCATCTATTCCATGGGCGATCCGTCCGAGTACGAAGGTCAGATGGTCTCGCTCAGACCGGGGATGGAGATCGGGCGCAATCAGCTGCTGCGCGCCCTGATCGACATTCAGTATGAACGGAATGATATCGAGTTTGACCGCGGCACTTTCCGCGTTCGCGGGGATGTGGTCGAGATCGTGCCCGCGGGCGCGCACGAAAAGGCGCTGCGCATTGAGTTCTTCGGGGATGAGATCGAGCGCATCTGCGAGATCGAAGCGGTCAGCGGACATGTGATCAGTACGCTGGAACACGCGGCGATCTTTCCGGCCACACATTACGCGACGGATCAGAGCCATCTGGAGGAACATATCGGGGTCATCGAGCGTGATCTGAAGGAACGGGTCGCGCAGTTCGAGAAGGACGGACGCCTGCTGGAAGCGCAGCGGATCGCCCAGCGGACGCGGTACGATATCGAAATGATGCGCGAGATCGGTTACTGCCAGGGCATTGAGAATTACTCGCGCTATTTTGACGGCCGGAAGCCCGGTGAGGCGCCTTATACACTGCTGGATTATTTCAAGGGAGAATTCCTGTGCATCATTGACGAGAGCCATGTGACGGTGCCGCAGATCCGGGCCATGTACAACGGCGACCGCGCGCGGAAGGATATCCTTGTGGATTACGGCTTCCGCCTTCCGTCCGCGTACGATAACCGGCCGCTGCTGTTTGAAGAGTTTGAGGCGAGGATCGGCCAGACGATCTATGTTTCCGCCACGCCGGGACCGTATGAGCTCTCCCGCGCGCAGCAGGTCGCGGAACAGATCATCCGCCCGACCGGACTGCTGGATCCCGAGGTCACGGTGCGCAAGGCGACCGGTCAGATCGATGACCTGGTCGGCGAGATCCGCGCGACAACGGAAAAAGGCGGCAGGGTGCTGGTGACCACGCTGACGAAACGGATGGCGGAAAGCCTGACGGACTATCTGAAGGGCCTTGAGATCCGCGTGCGTTATCTGCACAGTGATATCATGGCCATGGAACGGATGGAACTGATCCGGGATCTGCGGCTGGGAGAGTATGATGTGCTGGTCGGCATCAATCTGCTGCGTGAAGGTCTGGACCTGCCGGAAGTGATGCTGGTGGCCATTCTGGACGCCGATAAGGAAGGCTTCCTGCGAAGCGAGACATCACTCGTGCAGACCATCGGCCGCGCGGCGCGCAATGTGGACGGACGGGTGATCATGTACGCCGACACCGTGACGGACAGCATGTTCCGCGCCATTTCCGAAACGAACCGGCGCCGCGCGCTGCAGAGCGCGTTCAATGAGAAAAACGGGATCACGCCTGAAACGGTACGCAACGCGATCCGCGGCGTGCTGGAGATCACAAAGAAAGCCGAGGAGACGGCATCCGTCGCGATGAGCGAGGACGAACGGGCCGCGCTGATGCGTCAGATCGAGGATGAGATGCTGACAGCGGCGAAGGAACTGGAATTCGAAAAAGCGGCGAAACTGCGTGACAGGCTGCTCTCACTGCGGGGCGAAGCACCCGTGAGCAGCGATGTACAGCAGAAACGGCACCGCGCGAAACGGCGCAGATGATCAGGAGGAAAGAACCATGAGACCGATCGTGAAATGGGCATTGCCTGTTCTGCTGGCACTGCCGGTTCTGGCTGCGTGCGTATGGGCACTCGGCAGGTGGGGCGAAACGGCATTGTCGCTGATACGGGCGGCGCTGAAACTGGCGGTGAAGGCCGGATGAAAAAACTGCGTATGATCCCCGTGACCGTGTTTGCTTTTCTGACCATGTGCTGCCTTTTCATGACGCTGACCGCGGCCGGCGCCGCGCAGCTGTGGGGCGAGAGCACGACACTGATCGACGCGCTGAGCCTGCGCGCGGAACTGACGGAACCGCTGTGGGGGAGACTGACCGCGAAATTCGATCCGGAACCTTTTACGCGGTGTCTGCCGCTGATACCGTGGCTCTTTCTGTGCCTGACGGCGCTGTTTTCAGGGTTGACCATGCTGACGGGCCGGACGGGCGACCGGGACAAGCTGTATCTTCTCGGGGGCGCTTTCGGCGGAACGGCGGTCCTTGTCATATTCAGCACGGCGGTCATCGTTTCGGCCGGGATCCCTTCGCTGCTGAATGAACTGAACACAAACGCGGCGGAGGTGTTCGGACGTCTGCAGGGACGGATGATCCTGCAGTGCGCGCTGGCCGCGGTGCTGCTGACGGCGGCGTTCGTGCTGTGCGTCCGGAACGGAAAGGAGAAAGCGGTTTGAGACAGATAACCCGCTATACGGTGCAGGACCGCGGAATAACGGAGAAGATCACATTCGCCGTCGTATCCGATCTGCATGACCGCGCGTGGGATGATGTGCTCGCGGAGATCCTGGGGTGCGACGCCGTACTGGTGCCGGGTGACCTTGTGGACCGGCACAGAAACACATATGATAACGCGCTGCGTTTTCTGCGGGAGATGCCGGAGAAGCTGCCCGTGTTCTTCTCGATCGGCAATCACGAGCGGAAACACGAACGGCTGGAAGAATTCATGCCCCTGGCAAAAAAAACGGACGCCTGTATCCTGGATAATGACATGTGTCTGTTCCGCGGGATCATGCTGGGCGGGTACAGCAGCGCGTGGGAAGGCGAGGAGGATATCGCGTTTCTGGACCGGTTTGAACGGGAAAAAGCCTACAAGCTGCTTTTGTGCCATCATCCGGAAATGTACCGCCGCGATGTGGCGGGCAGAAATGTGGACCTGACCGTATGCGGGCACGCGCACGGCGGGCAGATCTGCATCGGCGGGCACGGCCTTTTTGCGCCGGGACAGGGACTGTTTCCGAAAATGACGCACGGATTCTATGACGGCGGAAAAATGCTGCTCTCGCGGGGCATGACGAACGGGTCATCCGTCCCGCGGATCAATGTGCCGTGCGAACTGGTGATCCTGACGCTTGAACACAAGGAGGAAAATGAAAATGAAAGATGAAGACATCCGTCTGCTTTGCGAGTGGTTCGAGCAGAACCGGGAGCACAAACTGAGCTGGCTGGAAAAAGAAGCGGTGAAGGTCGCCGTTTCGAAAGCGGGCACCGTGCAGGATCTGCTGGACACCGCGCTGAAGCTGCTGAAGAAGTAAAGAGAACATACGGGAGCAAACTTTGCTTGACAAACAAACTGCAGGATGATATTCTATATTGACTTATAAAAGGAGGTATTGAAACATGAAGAAACTGATCGCATTGCTGATGGCTGCCGTG
>JAUNQH010000046.1 GCA_030536295.1 Clostridia bacterium
GGACAATGGCGGGGACGCTGGGCACGGTGCAGCCGTTCCGGTATAGAGGGTATGTGTGGGATGAAGAGACGGGGCTGTATTACCTTAGAAATCGCTATTATTCTGTCCAATTCTCCCGTATGCTCAATAGTGATAGAATCGAAGTTTTGTTTAATCAAGACATCTCACTAGCTAACCGGAATCTATTCAGTTATTGTGATAACGATCCAATGAATCGTTCCGATAGTGATGGTAATTTGTGGAATATTGTTATTGGTGCTATTGTTGGTGGTGTTATCGGCGCTGCTGTCTCTGTTGCAACACAGTTGATTACAACGAGAGTAGTTGATGGTTCTCAAATTGCGGTGGCAACGATCAGCGGTGCAATATCCGGCGGGTTTGCAGCTACTGGAATAGCAGTTGGTGGGCAGATGGCTGTTAACGGAGTTATCGGTGCCGTTTCCGGCATTGCCGATTACTGTTTCGATACCCCTGAGGAGGAGTTTTCTGTTTCTGAAATGCTGAAGGAAGCTGTTATTGGGGCAGGTGTTGGTATTGTCTCCGGATGCATGGGTGGAAATGGTACTGGAAGTAAACATCTGGCATCTTCTCGAAAAGCACTGATTCGAGCTCTGAAAAAAGGTAAGCCTTTGCGAAAGGCACTGAAATACTGGCATTCCCAGACATTGAGGGAGTCTATTAACTGTGGCAGAGCGGCGATTCCGGCTATTTTTCACGCTGCTGTTCCGGGAACGATCGTCTCACTTTGCTTACATGAAGAGGCGTGATAGATTTGAAAAAGCGCCATCATGCTACACTTTGGAGTATATTGTTTGCTTTATGTGTGTTGATGACACTTCTGGATTCGATTCTCGGGAAGATTGCTGTTCTGGCTTTACTTGCTATGATGCTTTATATATCGATTCATGCCTGTACCCAAAAAACAGAATTGCCATGGGAAAGCTTAAATAATTTTCTGATAATATTCATCTCTATTATAATCGAGACGCTATTTGACTGCTATCGTTGCTATTCAGAGTGGGAAGGCATCACTTACCTTATTATCCTTGCTATCAGTCTTCCGGTATCCTGCATAAATGTGGTTGCTGTCTGTCGAAGAAAAAGTAAAAAAAGAGTTGGTAAAAGCCTGGCCGCAATCGTGATGATTCTATGTTTAACAGTTATCTGGTGCGAAAGGACTAATGTTGTTTTTGCCACGAGTCCATCTCAAATAGTAATCGCCTCTGTTGAATCAAAAAAAACCAGAACACCGAGACCAATATTGAATTGCAAAGCTTACCTGAAATATACAGATAACGAAGGGAACGAAACTCTTATTTGGATACCAATTAGCTATACGCGATATAAATCTATGCGTCAGGGAGACAATGTCCATTTGGCATATGGGAAGGGATGTTTGGGTTTCTGTTATTATGCTCTTTGCAGCGAATAATATTCCATAATATGACGTGGTTACTGATTCGCCTTTGTTCCATTACCATTTACCCAAAGCAAACAGAGCAGAACTTGTTGGGTCCGCCACCACGTATGCACATGAGCGGGTTCACACATCCGAACAGCATGCGGAATGTTCTCCGTACACCCGTTGACAACACCGCCGCATGTGATAAGATAAAGAAAACCACATTCACTATACAGGAGGTCTTGCCATGAACAGGATCCGCGTAAGGTCCATCACCGCTCTGGTACTGGCGCTGTGCGTATTATGCTCAGCCTCTGTATCCTTTGCCCTTATGTCCAATACCGAAAGGCAGTCCATCGCCAAAAAGATCGGCGGAAACGCCATCGGTCAGTGGGCTCTTGCCGTCAATGACGGGATCGTCCGCACACAGCCGGACGGAAACGCGACCTATATCGGCAAGCTGACTTCCGGTATGTTCTATCAGATCCTTGATTATGCCGTCGCGTCCCAGACCGACAACATCTGGTACAAAGTCGAATACGCTTACGGCAGCTATGGCTGGACGGCAGCCTTCCAGTTCGCGACGGAAGAGCTCTCATCCTCATCCGCCTCACAGAACAACTTTATGCAGGGCGGTTACGTATACCACAAAAACCTTTCCAACACGCAGCGCCAGTCCTACGCGAAACGGATCGGCGGACGTGCCGTCGGTCAGTGGGCATACGCGCTCAGCGACGGTCGTGTCCGTGAGCAGCCGGACGGAAATGCCGCCTATATCGGCAAGATCACCGAAGGATATTATTACAGGATCCTCGATTATGCCGTCGCGTCTCTGACGGACAACATCTGGTATTGGGTCGAATACGCCGACCACAGTTACGGCTGGGTAGCCGCGTTCGCGTTTGCGACGGAGGATCTGACATACTGACGTGATCACGTCTCCCGCAGCCGCAGAAACTTATCACGGGGAGGAACGCATCCGTTCCTCCCCGTTTCTTTTCGGCCGCGCCGCATATCCCGCACAAAGGCATGCCGCCGGTACAACTTATGAACCGGTTGAGCGGTAATGCCGGATACCGATGTTGAAGACGACCGTCATCACAGCAAGAATGACAGCGCCTGAAAGCGGACAGACAAAGGCGGTCCATTGCGGCCACCCGAACAACGGCTTGCCGACGATAAAGGAGACCGGCACATGCAGTGTCAGCGAGAAAGGCGCGATCACGGAGAAAAGGAGCCGGATCGGTTTCGGAAACACATCGATCGGATACTGGCACGCGCTGCGCCCGCCGTAGGTCAGCGTGTTCACCATCTCCAGCGACCTGACCGAGAAAATACTGCATGTGGCTTCGATCAGGAACAGACCGAGCACCAGCATCATCCCGAAGAAGATCGCCTCCAGCAGCAGCAGGATCCGCCCGGCTGTCCACACCAGGCCGATCTGCGCGGTACCCGTGATCAGCGCGGTCAGCCCCACGGCAATGCAGCCGATCCTGCGCGGATCCACATCCCGGCAGACCATCTGCGTTATCACGCTCCGCGGGCGGATCAGCAGGATATCCATTCCGCCCTGCCTGATCATGCTGTCAATGCCGCCCGTGATCCCGCGGCCAAAGATCTCGGTCAAATAAAAGGTAATGCTCATCACACCGAAGAAGATCAGCAGTTCACCGCCGGACCATTCCTTCAGGCTGCCGAAGCGGTCGATCACCAGCAGCACAGCCAGCATTTCACCTGCTTCCATCACAAGCTGCGCCAGCGTCTGCACGGTAAAGGACAGGGGATACTGCAGCCGGCTCTTCATCAGCATACGGATAGAATGCATACAGAATCGGATCGTGTTCATCTCATCAGCCTCCCTGCAGTACGAGCCGTTTCCGGTTCGCGTTCCACAACAGTAGACCGCACAAGGTCAGCACGGCCGTCCATGCCAGCTGCAGCGTCCAGATCGCGGGCACGCCGGAAAGCGGCTGCGATCCGGTATAGATGCGGATCGGCGCGTCCAGCAGCTGCGCGTACGGCAGAACGCGGATCACGCCCTGCCAGCTGTCCGGAAACAGCGTCAGCGGCAGGATATTGCCGCTGAAGGTCATCATCAGCAGATTCAGCAGGGACTGGATGCCCCTGCCGTCCAGCGTCAGCAGCGTAAAACCGTTGGAGATCATATCCAGCGCGCACACGCACAGCAGACCGCAGCCAAGGCTGACCAGCGCGCAGAGCAGCGCCGGCACGGTCACGGGCGCACGCAGACCCCAGCCGTCCGGCAGCAGCACGGCGATCACCAGCATGGGCACGGAGCGCAGCAGGCTTCCCATGACCTTCTGCGCCATCCCGCGCGTATAATAATAAGCGTAGGTATTCAGCGGACGGCACAGATCGTAGGCGATCCCGCCGCTGCGGATCTTTTCGGTCAGTTCGCCGTCAAATGACAGCATCATCCGAAAAAAAGCCTGCTGCAGCCAGACATAGGTCACCACATCCTGCAGCGGCAGCGTCTGGGGACGGGTATCATACAGCGCGCGGTAAACGGCGATCAGGATCAGGCCGAAGAAGGTCTGGCAGATCACACCGCCGATCACGGCGCCCCGGTAGCGCAGTTCTTCACGGAACCGCATCCGGAACACGGCACAAAGTGCTCTCACATTCCCATCTCCTTATACATATCGGCGACCAGCCGGTCGATATTCTGCGGCTGCGCGGTCAGATCACGGATCGTGCCCGCCTCCTGAAGCGCGGTCAGCAGCACGGGTGTAGGCACGCGATCCGGACGGTAGGTGATCTTCAGCGTCTCCCCGTCAGCTTCCGCCTCACATCCTTCCGGCAGCACGGGCTGTACCAACGGATCCGCGTAACGCACCGTCATGATATGTACGGTATCATACGCGGAAAGCAGTTCATTCAGTCCGCCGTCATACAGCTTCTGCCCTTTGCCGATCACCATGACACGCGAGCACAGCGCGGAAATATCCTCCATATCGTGCGTTGTCAGCATGACGGTCGTTCCGTTCTCCCGGTTCTCCCGCTTCAGGAAATCCCGGATCATCAGTTTGGATACGGCATCCAGACCGATGGTCGGTTCATCCAGGAACAGCAGTTCCGGCCTGTGCAGCAGGCTGCCGGCAAGCTCCGCCCGCATCCGCTGTCCAAGCGAGAGCATCCGCAGCGGCGTATTCATCAGCGGTTCCAGATCAAGCACTTCCGTCAGGCGGCGCAGCTGCGCGTCATAATCCGCGCGGGATACATGATAGATCTCCCGCAGCAGGTCATAGCTGTCCCGCACCGGCACATCCCACCAGAGCTGCGTGCGCTGACCGAACACAACGCCGATGCGCCCCACATGGCGTTTCCGGTCCTTCCACGGGCAGACGCCGCCCACGGATACTTCTCCGCCGTCCGGCGTCAGGATCCCGCTGAGGATCTTGATCGTGGTGGACTTGCCCGCCCCGTTCGGCCCGATATAGCCGATCAGCTCCCCGCGCTCAGCCTCGAAGCTCATGTTCCGCAGCGCCTTTACCTCCGTCCTTTCACGCGCAAGAAGGCTGCCGCTCTTTTTCTTCCGGACGATGTACGTTTTGCTCAGGTCCGATACATGGATATAGCTCATATTTTCCTCCGTTCCCCGGCCGATATGCATAGAAAAAGCCCCTGCCGGTCATTCAAGATCGCAGAGGCTTACAGAACTGCAAGCGTGTGTGTGGAGCATTTATAGCATACACATTTGTTTCTGTCAAGGAAAATCTACTCGATCGTCCGCGCGTTTCCGAAAGGCAGCAGCACCCTGCGCACATGCCCGATGATACAGCTCCGCTCGATTGCGCCGACATACCGGCTGTCATTGGAATTGTTACGGTGGTCGCCCATCACAAAGTAGCATCCCTCCGGCACGGTCGCCGGGCCGAAGCTGTATCCGTCGCTTTTCCACGCGGTGCGGTATTCATCCGCAATATACGGCTCATCATATTTCTCGCCGTTCACATACAGGTACCCTTCCGTCAGCTGCACCGTATCGCCGGGCAGCCCGACGACCCGCTTCACGAATTTCGTGTCGCCGCGCCCCGGATAATGGCAGATCACCACATCAAAACGCGAAGGTTCCCCGCCGGTCGTCACCCGGGCAGCCGCTTCCTTTTCTTCATCGCTCTGCCACGGAAAGCTCAGCCAGACCGAAGCATAATCATACTTGGTCACCAGCATGATCTCACCGTCTGTGAGCGTACCGTTCATGGAATCACCTTCCACACGGACAGGTTCAAAAACAAATGACCGGATCACCAGTGCGATCATGACTGCCGCCAGGATCGTCAGCACCCATTCCGCGATCTCCCGTCCCGCGGATTTCTTCCGTCCTTTTTCGTTTTCTTTCTTCATATTCCCGTTCTCTCCTTCCGTTGATCAGAAGAAGACCCGCGCCGCGCTGACCGCCGGAAGGAGCACTGTCAGCAGCGCCGCTGCCGCGGCAATGATCCCGCGCAATGCCGATCGGCGTTCCGGCAGCATTTCCGCGGCTCTGTCCAACAATTCAAGTTCGTTTCCCCGCAGGATGACCCTGCGGATATATTCTTCATCATTCATCTGCACTGTCTGCTCCCTTCCTCAGTTTTTTCCGGATCCTGTGCAGCCGTACACGGATCTGGACATCGGTCTGTGAAAGCTCCCCGGCCAGCTGCCTCGTTGTTTTGCCTTCCAGCGAGACCCCCAGCAATATCCGCCTGTCCGTTTCATCCAGTCCGGCCAGCGTCCGGATCCTTTCCTTGCGTTCCATCCGGCGCAGCGCTTCCGTCTCCGCCGAATCAGTCTCGCTGTCCGGTAGCTCCGGCACCGGCACCGGCTGATGTTCCGCTTTGCGCAGCTCATCGATGCAGATCCGCCGCACCACCGTCAGGAACCAGGTTCCGAAAGCGCATTTCGGTTCATACCGTGAGCGTGACGCGTAGATCCGCGCAAAGGCTTCCATCACGGCATCCTCCGCGGCCTGCCTGTCATGCAGAATGCCCATGGCGTAGCTTTCAGCCCTTCCCCGCCAGCGCCCGATCAGCTGCTCAAGCGCGTGCGGATCCCCGGCCTTCAGCAATTCCATCAGCTTCTGGTCCTCACCCACTGGTCTCACCTGCCTTCTTCACCTATATACACGGATCAGTTTCCGGAATGTTACACCCGCCATATTGTTTGTTGCTTTTTTTGTTGATCAATATCCCCGAGGGGATCAGCAAAATCAGCCGGAGTCTGAACTCCGGCTGATCCCCGGTACATTCCGGAACTGTCCTTTGCTTCTTCATTCCGGAGTAGTCCGCCGCGGAACGGTCCTGCCTTTTTCTGATATGAATCTCCATATGATCAGGAAAAGGAACAGGTAGACAAAGTACAGCACCGCCACAAAAGCCGCATACAGCGGCAGGGATCCGCCCACAAGATCCATACAGATGGCGAACGGCGTTCCGTCAGGTCTCATAAAAAACATATAGTTGCATTCATAGCCCGTTCCCGTCTGCAGAAGATCGACCGTCAGCGCTGCCGCCTCGAAGATGCCCAGAATGGCTGCCATGATGCCCAGGTCGCCCGGCTCCCGCTTGGCCAGACCCGCGGTGCCGATATAGACAGCCGAAAAGCCCGCGATGCAATGGGCAAGGTTGCTGGCCATGCTGTCAAAGCTGAAGATCGGATAATTGGAATAAACATTGGCCGCGAGATAGGTTCCCGCGAGGCAGCACAGCATGCCGAAAGCAAATGTGAAGCTCAGGGCCGCGCCGGCTATGCGCCGCTTCCCGAAAGCGGCGATCGGCAGCGTAAAGAAAATGATACTGCACAGGAACAGCGGAAGATTGCTGCGAAAGATCCACGGATCCGAAGAACGGACCGTTATCAGAACGATCTTGGATATCTCGGACGTCAGCATGACCGCAGCGGCAATGCGAAGCGGCTTCTTTTTTTCCCGCTCGCTCCGGCTGCGGTACCTTTTCCCGATCAGGGCAGCAAGGAGAACGGAGATCAGAACGATGACCGTTACATAGATCAACTGTTCCGGCGAAAACCAGCCTTCCGGGGACCTGGGATCTTCTTCAAATCCGAAGAACTGACCGATGGTGATCATATCTGCACTCCATCAACAAACGTATTGGCCGGTGAACGATGTTTCTGTACCGGCTGTATGTATAGTATAACGGTTTTGTCCGCATTTATCTTCCCGCTGATCGCGATATTGATTCCATATTTTTCCGCCGCCGCAGGAAAAGACCGCTCCGGATCAACCGGAACAGCCGGCGTCAGTCATCTGTATCCCGCATACCGGGGAAAGCAGGTCCTCATCCATGAACGCGTCCATTTCCCTCCGGAATGCTCCGCTCAGCGCGCTCACGCGGCCGCGGTCCTTCACGAAGGGATCGATCCTGCGCTTCTTCGCCGGGATCACACGCGCGTTTTCCGGGTATTCCGCCGGATCGGCCATGCATGACAGCCTGCGGTAGTTCTCCCATTCCGCTCCGGTCGTCTCATCCGCCGTCAGTTTGCGGATCACCGCGGGTTCATCCGTCTCCAGATCGCTCAGCGCGATCACGCCGCGCTCGACCGCCGTCTTCAGCAGTTCCGACAGGCGCTGCATGGCGTACCGGTCCTCGGGAGAAACATACACGCGCGCGCACTTCATTGCCAGCAGAGCAAACGATTCCGCCGTCTCCGGCGTATGGAACATCAGCTCCGGTTCACCGTATTCGTTCTTTCCGACGGTCAGATCACCGTACAAACGCGCGGCTTCCCTGACATCCGCAAAGCCGAAGTTCACCATGTTCCCCAGTGTGTATTCCAGCCGGTCCGCCGCGAGCTTCGGCGTGTCGTTATCCGCCACCGGATACCGGTGATAATCACTTACATCGTACGCGGTCAGCCCGTACTTATCCAGTATGGCGCCAAGCTCCCGCGAACCGGCGATCACGGACGCGGTACGCGTCTCCGTGCTTTCCTGCCGTTCATGGTCGCCGTTCATAAAGTCCACCGTATGCGCGAAAACAGGCGTCGCGACATCGTGAAGCAGCGCCGCCGCGGAAGCGGCACGATCACCGGTGAACCGCCAGGTGATCATGCCGGCGCCGAGGCTGTGGTCATACCGCGAATAGGGAGCGATCTTCCTGAACAGCGGAAAGCGCGTGTATTCCACACCGCAGTTCATGCCCACGTTCCGCAGCCGGCGCATCACCGCCGTATCCGCGATCTCCTTCAGGAATGACGGCATCCCGTCGCAGTAGAACGGCAGCGTGCTCATATCTTCGTTTTTCCCGAAACGATATTCCTGTAGTCCTCAAGGTTCCGCCTGAGCAGGTCCGGTGTGTCCAGCCCGTACGGACAGCGTGTTTTGCAGATGCCGCAATTCACGCATTCATCGATGCGGGCCATTTCCGCCTGCCAGTATTCGCTCAGGAAGCCGGCGCTGGGTGACCGCCGGATCATGGGCGTCATCCGCGCGCAGTTATGGATCTGGATCCCCGCGGTACAGGGCTCACAGTATCCGCAGCCGCGGCAGAAATCCGTTGCCAGTTCCTTCCGGTCCGCATCGATCAACGCGTTCAGCTCCGGTGTCATTTCCGGTTCATTTTCGAAGAAGCCCAGCCACTCGCTCAGCTCATGATCGCGCTGAATGCCCCAGATCGGCAGTACCGGATACCGCGTCATATACGCCATACAGGCCGCGCTGTTCGTCAGGATGCCGCCGCAAAGACCCTTCATGGCGATAAAGCCCATATTCGCGTCCGCGCACTTCTGCACAAGCGCGTGCTCACGCTCCGACGCCAGATAGCTGAAGGGATACTGCAGCGTCTCATACAATCCGGAAGCAACGATCTCCTCCGCCACACCGATCTTATGGGTCGTGATGCCGATATGCAGGATCTTCCCTTCCGCCTTTGCCTTCAGCATCTCTTCATACATGCCGGTCCCGTCACCCGGACGGAAGCAGCGGTCCGCGCAGTGGAACTGGTAGATGTCCACATGGTCCGTATGCAGCAGGCTCAGCGATGTTTCCAGATGCTGCCGGAAGGTCTCCGGATCCTGCGCCTGGGTCTTGGTAGCGAGGTAATAAGAGTCCCTGTCGATGCCTTCAAAGGCGAGACCCAGCTTATACTCACTGTCCGAATAGGAGCGGGCCGTATCGAAAAAGCGCATGCCTCCGGCATAGGCCCTGCGCACGAGCGCGACCGCCGTTTCGGTATCCGTGCGCTGCATGGGCAGCGCGCCGAAGGCATTCTGCGGCACGGTGATGCCGGTGGAACCCAGTGTATACATCCGCATTTTCATTATCCTCTCTTTCCGTTATGCTTCAAACCGCGGGAAACCGCTGACCGCGCGGTCCCACGCCCCGATCAGGCTGTCGCACCAGGCGTCGAAGGCGGGATCCGGCACCCTGCATTCCTCATGTGAAAGGATATACGCGGCGCATTCCCGCGCGCCGTCGGCAAAGCGCGTTGTGCACAGGAATTCCGGCACCGCGCGTTTGATCTTGCTGTTGTCGAAGATCACCGTATTGCTCTTGTCGCCGGTCAGCCCGCCGACCTGATCCGGATACAGTTTCCCGATCGTGTCGGTGGGAATATACACAGGCTTCAGCTCATGCCCCAGCGCTTCCGCGACGCTCATATGGATCTGGTTCCATGTCAGGCTCTCATCGGAGGTGATATGGAAGGTCTCGCCAATGGCGTGCACATTGCCCATCAGCCCGGCGAACGCCACGGCGAAATCCCGGCTGTGCGTCAGCGTCCACAGCGTGGCGCCGTCGCCCGGGATGATCACGGGCTTGTCATGCAGGATCCGGTCCAGCACCTGCCAGGAACCCTTCGGTCCGTGCAGCGCCAGCGGCATGCTCCGCTCACAGTAGGTGTGGCTCGGGCGGATGATCGTAACGGGGAAACCGCGGTCATCGTACGCGTCCCGCAGGATCCGTTCGCACAAGGCCTTGTTGCGGCTGTACTCCCAGTAGGGGTTGTGCAGCGGCGTGCCTTCCGTGATCCACGGGGAAGACAGGGGCTTCTGATAAGCTGACGCGGAAGAGATAAAGAAGTACTGTTTCGTTTTTCCTTCAAACAGGCGGATATCCCGCTCCACATCCGCTGCCGAAAACGCGATGAAGTCCGCCACCACATCAAATGTGCAGCCCTTCAGCAGTTCACGGACATCATCCTCGCGGTGAATATCGCCGACCACGACTTCCGCGCCTTCCGGCACGCGATCCCGCGTATATCCGCGGTTCAGGAGCGTCAGCTCCCACCCGCGCGACACGCACAGCTTTGAGATCTCCGTCGAGATCGTTCCGGTTCCGCCGATAAACAATGCTTTCATACACAATGCCTCCCTGTCAGAGCAGAATCAGGTATCCGTTATCCGTTTCGTACCAGTTTATGTCATTATATCATATTTCGCCGCCCGCGTGTACCTTTCCGGCTGAATTCCGCGCGGCGCGTGTTATACAGAGGTCCGGCCGCTGCCCGGCGCCTGATCTTTTTTTCGCCGGCTCTCATTTTCCTCTTGACTTTAGCACGATAAAGTGGTAATGTGCTAACGTAACAAAGAACAAAGGCGGTCATCCCGCCGATCAGGAGGATTTTTGATATGAAGAAACTGCTTGCCATGGTCCTGGCGGTCTCAATGATGCTGGCGCTCGTTGTCTGCGCGAACGCGGATACTTTCACCATGGGTATCGACCCCGAATATAACCCCTTCTCCTATATGGGAGATGACGGCGAATACACCGGTTTTGACGTCCGTATCTGCAAGGCCGCCTGTGAACTGCTGGGCTGGGATTTCCAGATCTTCGGCGTCAACTGGGACCAGAAGGAAATACAGCTGGACAGCAACGAGTGCGATTGCGTATGGTCCGGCATGACGATCACTCAGGGCATGATCGACAAGGAATATGTGATCTCCGCCCCCTACTATAACAGCGAGCAGGTGCTGGTCGTGAAGGCTGACAGCGGCATTGCCTCCTCCGCCGACCTGGCCGGCAAATACGTTGCCGTGCAGCTGGGCACTTCCGGCGAAGCGCTGCTGAATGATGATCTGGCGGATTGGGCGGCGACCTTCGGTCAGCTGGTCACCGGCGAAAACTTCCTGTTCTGCTTCACCGAACTGGAAGGCGACTCCGTGGACGCCGTGTTCGTCGATCTGCCCGTTGCCAAAGCCTATGTGAAGGATCACAAAGGTCTCGCCATCATCGATGAAGACTTCGGCGCTGAGGAATACGGCATCCTGTTCCGCAAGGGCGATGACGAGAAGTGCGCCGCCATCGAAGGCGCCGTGGCCCAGCTGGTCGAGAACGGCACCTATGCCGCGATCGCAGCCGACTATCCGGACATCATTGATAACCTGGTGTTCCTGCAGGCCGACTGATCAACGGATCGTTCTCTCCTGACCCGGAGGCGCACCGCGTCTCCGGGGATTTCACGTTTTATGAAAGGATCCGACCATGAGCCTGACAACGATGATCCTGAAAATGAGCGAAGGCCTCGGAAAGACCTGCTCCATCTTCTTCCTCACGCTGCTGTTCTCCCTGCCGCTGGGGCTGATCGTTGCCCTGCTGCGCATGAGCAAAAGCAGGATCGTATCCGGCATCACCAGAGCATGCATCAGCATCCTGCGCGGCACGCCCCTGATGCTGCAGCTGCTTGCCGTGACCTACGGTCCCTACTATCTTTTCGGCATCAGCGTATCCCGCAATAAGCTGATCCCGGTAGTGATCGCTTTTTCCATCAACTACGCGGCGTACTTTGCCGAGATCTACCGCGGCGGCATCGAATCCATGCCTGTGGGGCAGTATGAAGCGGCCGAGGTGCTCGGCTACAGCAAGTCCCAGTGCTTCATACGCATCATCCTGCCGCAGGTCATCAAGCGGATCCTGCCCAGCATCACCAATGAAGTGGTCACGCTTGTTAAGGATACCTCCATGGCCTTCACGGTCAGCTATCAGGAGATGTTCACCATCGGCAAGCAGATCGCCAATTCACAGACCAGTTTCGTTCCCTTCGTTGTCGCGGGCGTATTCTACTTCGTATTCAACGCCATTGTCGACTTTGCGATGGGCCGGATCGAAAAGAAACTGAACTATTATAAATAAGGAGGGGCGGATCATGGAAAAGCTTCTGGAGATCAACCACTGCAGAAAAAGCTTCGGTTCCACCGAAGTGCTGACGGATCTGACCCTCTCCGTGGAGGAGAGCCGGGTCCTGTCCATCATCGGTCCCAGCGGCAGCGGAAAATCCACCCTGCTGCGCTGCGCCACGCTGCTGGAGACCATGGACGGCGGTGACCTGATCTATATGGGCAGGTACGCCGCGCGCGACACCGGCAAAGGCTCCGTATACGCGCCCCCGGCCGAGCTGAAAAAGATCAAAAGCATGTTCGGGCTGGTGTTTCAGAACTTCAACCTTTTTCCTCACTATTCCGTACTGAAAAACGTCTGCGAGGCGCCGATGCTGGTGCAGAAGCGGGATAAGGCCGAGGTCGAGGCCGAGGCCATGGATCTGCTGAAGCAGATGGGGCTGGAGGACAAGTATAACGCTTATCCCTGCCAGCTGAGCGGCGGCCAGCAGCAGCGGGTGTCCATCGCCCGCGCGCTCGCCATGAACCCGAAGATCCTGTTCTTTGACGAACCGACCTCCGCGCTGGATCCCGAACTCACCGGAGAGATCCTCAGGGTCATCCGCCAGCTCGCGGAAAAGAAGATGACAATGGTCATCGTCACGCATGAAATGGCTTTCGCCCGCGATGTATCCGACTATGTTGTGTTTATGAACGGCGGCGTCATCGTTGAGCAGGGCGACCCGCGCGACGTGATCGATCACCCGACGCAGGAACGCACGATCCAGTTCCTCAGGAGGCTTCAGGAGCAATGAGCAGCCTGCCGTATGTCCGGTTTGACCCCACCGGCAACATCACCGTCTTTATCATCACGCCGGTCAGCAGACCGCTTCAGCCCGGTCTCGCCGCGAAGATCATGAATTCAGGCCGTTTTGCCTGCGAACAGGTCGGTTTCCTTGAGCCCCCATGCGACGGCGGCGCAAGGCTTCATCTGCAGATGATGGGCGGCGAATTCTGCGGGAACGCAGCCATGTCAGCCGCGGCATACATCGCGTTTCTTGACGGACTGAAGCCCGGTCAGACCGCGGCTGTACCGCTGGAGGTCTCCGGCGCCGAAGGCGTGCTGAACTGCACCGCAAGATCCGTGCCCGGCGGCTGGGAAGGAACCGTTCCGATGCCCGCGGTCAACGCCGTGGAAGGAAGAAACGGTCTGGTCTTTATGCACATGAACGGTATCCTGCATATCATTCTGCGCAAAAGCATACCGGATGCCGAAGCGGAAACACTGCTTCGTTCGCTCGCGCAAAGCGCTTCGGAGGATGCCGTGGGTCTGCTGCAATGGGCGGACGGCTTTCTGAAACCGCTGGTACTGGTCAAAAGCACCGGTACGCTCGTATGGGAAACGGGCTGCGGCAGCGGAAGCGCGGCAGTCGGCGCGTATGAAGCGCTGCGTTCCGGCAACGGCACAACAGCAACGCCCGTCCGTCAGCCCGGCGGAACCATCACCGTACAGGCCGAAAACAAGGACGGGCACATCGTTGATATCTCTGTCACAGGGCATGTCAAAATGCTTGAATACGGAATGATCGATATCTGAGCATTAAAATATCTCCGGTCCCGAAGGACCGGAGATGCTTTTATTTTGTGCTCATTACTCCTCTTCCAGCGTGCATCCGCCGATAAATTCCCGCAGGAGGCTCAGCGGCGGGATCTCGCCCAGCACGGAATCATCGATATCCGGCATATAGTTCAGCGTCTTGATCAGCCGGCGCGACAGCAGATATTCCGGAGAATCCGCGGGGATCTCCTTCAGCAGATCATAGCTGAATTTCTTCAGTACAGGCAGCTCATAGTGCAGGGCGGTATTGAACATCACATCCGCCTCTTCCTGATAGGCAAAGATCCATTTTTCTTCACCCTGACGCACGCTGGCCCAGCCGGCAAGCGTCTCCGCGGGTGAATAGCCGCGGGTGCAGTTGTCACGTACAAGGCGGCGCAGCAAACGCACATCCGTCGTGCGGATCCGGTTGTGATCATCCAGGTTCAGGCAGGTCAGGGCACTGACGAAGATACGGTAGATCTCATCCTCCGGGAATCCGGCGGCGACCTTCGGATTCATTCCGTGGATACCTTCCACGATCAGGACCTCGCCGTACTGCAGCGTCACCGGTTCGTCATTATACTCACGTTTGCCGGTGGTGAAATTATATGTCGGCAGCGCGACCTCCTCACCCTCCAGCAGATCGTTGATGTTCCTGTGCAGCAGCTCCAGATCCACCACATCAGGCGTCTCATAATCGCGGGTGCCGTCCGGTCCCACGGGAATGCTGTCCCGTTCTATGAACCAGTTATCCATGCTGATCCGCCTTGAAAGCACGCCATGACTCTGCAGATGCACGGCAAGGCGTCCGGCGAAGGTGGTCTTTCCGCTGGAGCTCGGTCCGGCCACCAGCACGATATGCTTTTCCTTTTCGGCGATCGTTTCGGCGATCTTGTCGATACGCGCGCTGTGCAGCGCCTCATTCACCCGTATGAAATTGCGGAAGCGCTTTTCGTCGCACAGCTCATACAGATCGGCTACATTCTGTACATTCAGATACTCGCACCACAGCGCGCTCTCGGAGAAAACGCTCAGATGCTTCGGCCGGTACATATACGGCGCGGCCTTCCGCAGATCCGAACCGTTCGGCAGCTGCAGCACAAAACCGCCGCGCAGCTCAAACAGTGTGAACACCTTCACACATCCGGTGGACGCGGTCATCGCGCCGTAGAAATACTCCCACATCCCATCGCAGCAGTACATATTGAACCACGGTATGGGGCGATGGCTCAGCAGCTCCACCTTGTCATCCTGATGCTCCGCGCGGAAATACGCGATCGCGTCATCGCGCGACCACTGCCGCTTTTCAAACGGCAGATCCAGTTCGGTGATGCGCCGCATCTCATTTTCGATCTTCACGATATCCTGCCGGTGCAGGTCGATATACGGCAGGCGCACAAACACGCCGTAACCGACCGAATACTCAATGCGGACCTGTTCATACGGATACAGATGTTTCAGCGCCAGCAGCATTACAAAACGCAGGGAGCGCTCATAAATGCGCCGTCCTTCCTCGTCACGCAGCGTCAGCGGAACCAGGCGGCAGTCATGGATCAGCGGCTCATTCAGTTCGGCCACCACACCGCCGCGCTGCGCGGCCAGCGTGTCCTCATCCAGCGCGCCCAGCCTGCGCAGGCATTCACGCACAGGCGTTCCCTCGGGGAAATCCTCTTTCCGGTCATAACAGCGGATGATCATCTTCAAATCCTCCTTTGTCAGTCATCAAAGGGCATACTGGTGCGTTCAGCCTCCAGAAGCGCCTTCTCCGGGTCCGGCAGGCATCCGTTTTCCTCCAGATATTGCGCCTGCCTTGCTTCGATCTGGAGTTTCTTGGTATGAACATACGCGACATTAGCCCCTGTCGCGGGAAATACACTGCGATACATCACACGGTTTCCGTCATCATCCACCCGGAAGCTCAGCCGGATCAGCAGCTTTCCGTGTTGTTTGCACTTTGCCAGCGCGATATACTTATCCGCGCTCTGCGGCACATATCCGCCCGGTTCCGGCACAGCGGGCCTTCCGCACCGCGGACACACGGGATTCATTGCGGTCTCGCTTGCCAGCGCGTCAGCCAGTGTGGCAAACACCTCGCCGGGGGTCTTTTCTTTCGCGTGATGGTGATTCCGGTTCAGCTCCTTCGGCGTCTGGGCGTACTTGAGCACCTCATCCGGATCCGGCAGCGTACCGAACACTTTTGCCGTATACCAGGCGTCATGCATGGCATTGTGGAAGGAGCGGTCCTCCTCTTCTTCGATCCCGGCAAGCTCCATGGCTGTTTTGAGCCCCATCCGGTCCTTCTGCTGGTGCACGTTGCTGAACAGGCGCTGAATATCGCACATCATCGGAAGCGGCTGTTTGCATTCAAAGAAGTCCATGTTCTGCTTCAGCACGCTGATATCGTCACAGCCCCAGGTCAGCAGCACGCAGTCCTCCCCGCACCACTGCATGAACCGGTCCATCGCCTCGTTGAAATCCGGCGCGCCGGCCAGTTCATCCGGACCGAGCCCCGTCATCTTGCGGATGCGCGGATGGATCCGGACATAGTATGTCGGGGCGATGGGGATGGAGATCTGCTCCGCCGGCTGATGATCCTCCCCTACGCGAACCGCTCCGATCTGTATCATCTCAAAAATCAGTTTGTCGCCGATCTTCCTGTAAATGCTGCTTTGGGACGAGATCGGCTGGTTCCATTCAAAATCCACAACAATATAGTGCATCGGATATCAACAGACTCCTTTATCCGTAAAATTCACATTCATATCAGACCATGCCGGCGCACGTACCCGCGAGCGCCCCCGTTGAAAAAGCGATCTGCAGGTTATACCCGCCGGTATGCGCGTCCACATCGATCACTTCACCGGCAAAATACAGCCCGCCGACCAGTTTGCTCTCCATGGTCTTCGGGTCGATCTCCTTCACATTGACGCCTCCGCGCGTCACGATGGCTTCATCCAGCGGACGGAAACCGCGCAGCGCGACCGGCAGCGCCTTGAGCATCGACAGGATCTTTTCCCGCTGCGCGCCCGTGATCTGATTGCACACGGTATCCGCGCCGATCCCGCAAAGGTCCGGGAAGATCTCCGCCAGTTTGCCGGGCAGCAGGGACGGCATCACATTGCGCAGCTGTTTTTTTCCGTTTTCCCCGAACTCGCGTCTCAGCCGCGCGTCCAGCTGTTCCCGGTCAAGTCCGGGCTTCAGATCGATCGAAAGCTGCACGGCCGAAAGGTCATCCGGCAGATGGCAGCTGGCCTCCAGCGTCAGCGGTCCGGAAATGCCGAAATGCGTGAACAGCATTTCACCCAGTTCCGTATAAAGCGTTTTCTTTCCCTGCTTCACGGTCATGGTCACATTCCGCAGGCTCAGCCCCTGCAGTTCACACGGCCAGCTGTCTTCCGCAACAAGCGCGGACAGGACCGGTTTCGGCGGCATCACCGTATGGCCGGCCTGTTCAGCAAATCTGTATCCGTCACCGGTGGATCCGGTCACGGGATAGCTTTTTCCGCCGGTCGCGACAATAACGGCATCCGCGCGCATGCACGCGCCGCCTGCCAGCTCCACACCGCTTACGCGGCCGTCCGATGTCAGAATGCGCCTGACTTCCGTATTCAGCAGGATCTCAACACCGGAACCGCGGAGCAGACCGCTCAGTGCGCGCGTTACATCACTGGCTTTCTCCGTTGCCGGGAAGACCCTGCGTCCACGCTGCACCGTGACCGGACAACCCGCTTTTTCCAGCAGTTCCATCATGTCCGCCGGAGAGAAGTGGCTCAGCGCGCTGTACAGAAAGCGCGGGTTTCTGGCCACCTGCCTGGTGAACTCATCCGTATCACAGTTATTCGTCACATTGCACCGGCCTTTACCGGTGATATAGATCTTCTTGCCCAGCTTTTCGTTATGCTCCAGAAGCGTCACACGGCTGCCGGCCCGGGCGGCAAAGACCGCCGCCATCATTCCTGCGGCGCCCCCGCCGATCACGATGATATCAGCCACGATGACCCTCCTCTCCCAGATAGACCTGATAGGTATCCCAGATATTCTCCAGGCGGAGAAAATGTTCGCTCAGCGCGTCCTTCCTGCGCATGCCGAGCGCGACCAGCAGGGCGTTGATCACGCTCATGGGCGCGGCAAGCGAGTCCACAAAGGATGCCATGTCCGTATGCGCCGTCAGGCAGGCGTCAGCCTCCGCGTAAAGGGGCGACATATCGCCGTCCGTGATCGCGATCACCTGCGCGCCGCACCGCTTCGCGAAGCGCATGGCCTCCAGCGTGCGGGTCGAGTACCGCGGAAAGGAAATGCCGATCAGCACATCGCCCGGCTTCAGCCTTGAAATGGATTCGAACACATCCGTCGTGCCCGATGAAACAAGATGGACCTCATCGAAAATGAAATTCAGATAATAGCCCAGGAACTGCGCCAGCGGTGCCGCGGACCGGAGACCGATGATATAAAGCGATTCGGAGGACAGGATCCGGCGCACGACATCCTCAAAAACGGCAGGGTCCAGCGCGTCCATTGTCGCGTGAAGGTTCTGGATATCCCTCCGCAGCACGGTGGACAGACAATCCTGCGTATCGAGCTCGGATGACATGGCAACACGTTCATTCGCCGTAAGCCTTTGGGCGATCAGTTCCTGCAGGGTGCGCTGCATCTGCGGGTAACCGTTATATCCGATCGCCGAAGCGAAACGGACCACGGTGCTTTCACTCACGCCGACCGTCTCACCCAGTTTCGCGGCCGTCATAAACACGGCCTTGTCGCTGTGCTCGCCGATGTATTCGGCGATCCGGCGATGGCCCTTGCTCAGCCGTTTACCGGATCTGTTCAGCTGACGGATGATCTCCTGCGATGCCGGCATATGTGTCCCCTTCCCTGCATTTCCTTTCCATTTATTATATGAAACAGCGCCGCTTTTTGCAAGTAAAGATAACAAAGCATGCAAAAAGGGCCGGTCCTTTCGGACCGGTCCCTTGAAGAACCGAAGGAAAATTATTCCTGTCCGGCCATCTTCTTGTAGCTCTCGCGGCGGACCTTGGCGTCCTCTTCCTGCTGCACGAACAGCTTGGCGGCCGCTTCGGGGAACTGCTGAGCCAGAGAGGTGTAACGGACTTCGCCCTTCAGGAATTCCTGATAATCGCCGGTGGGATCCTTGCTGTCGACGGTCATCGGATTTTCCAGATCGGGGTTGTAGCGGTAGAGCTGCCAGTAGCCGCAGTCCACAGCCTTCTTGATCTCGGCCTGAGCCTTGCCCATGCCGCCTTTGGCCTTCAGACCGTGGTTGATGCAAGGCGCGTAAGCGATGATCAGGGACGGTCCGTCATAGGCTTCCGCTTCGATCATGGCCTTCAGCACCTGCTGCGGGTTGCTCATGGCGACCTGCGCGACGTACACATAGCCGTAGCTCATGGCCATCATGCCCAGGTCCTTCTTCTTGGTCCGCTTGCCGGCAGCGGCGAACTTCGCCACGGAGCCGGTGGGAGTGGACTTGGAAGCCTGTCCGCCGGTATTGGAGTACACTTCGGTGTCCAGCACGAGGATGTTGACATCCTGATTCTGGGCCAGCACGTGATCCACGCCGCCGTATCCGATATCATAGGCCCAGCCGTCGCCGCCGAAGATCCAGATGGACTTCTTGGTCAGCAGGTCCTTGTTCTCCAGGATGAACTTGCGGTTCTCGCAGCCGCAATCCTTTGCCTCGAGCAGGGCAACCAGCTTATCACCGGCGGCACGGGAGCCATCGGCATTATTCATGTTGTCCAGCCATGCCTGAGCGGCGGCAACCATTTCTTCATCCTTGCCGTTCTCAACGATCTTGCCGACGACCTCAGCCAGCTTGGCGCGGCGCTGAGTGGTGGCCAGATTCATGCCGAAGCCGAATTCCGCGTTGTCCTCGAACAGGGAGTTGGACCATGCGGGACCCTGACCCTTTTCGTTCACGGTGTAGGGGCAGGTGGGGGCGGAACCGCCGTAGATGGAGGAGCAGCCGGTCGCG